>NZ_FTMS01000016.1 GCF_900156105.1 Alkalispirochaeta americana | reverse complement strand
CTCAACTCATGGTTGGTTGCTCTCAGTCAGTGCACCGCATCACTGCCGTGCGAGGGTGAATCTATCAGCTCCCACTACTGCGCGTCAACTGCTTTCTCATCACTTTTTGAAAATTTCTTTTCTTCCTGTCCGGGGCTCGCTGCACCTGGTCCAGACATCTGCCATGCATCCCTGTTACAGCCTCCCTCTCCCGGATCATCCCTGGATCGATTCCAGAGCGAGGGCCGCCCTGTGAAGCAACCTCTCATTCTCAGGAGAAAGAAACACCCCATCGCGGCGGTCACTCAAGATATGAACAAGCTCGGCCAGCCCCGGCGCAAGAGTTTTCTGATCCCCTGCGGAAGAAGCGGAGAACCGGAGGTATCCTCGCTGAAGCGCCCCGAAATCATCGGCGCCGTAAAGCGCCAGCGCAGACATAGCCCGGGAAGCCACCCTCGCATCAGGATCATCCACAGCGGAGGCCAGAGCAGCTCTGCTGGGCCCATCGAGAAGACTTGCCAGAAGAGCCACAGCACGCAACCGGATCTCGGGAAAATCCCGCCCCCGACGAACTTCTTCAAGCGCTGTAATGGACATGCTCCGAAAGGTTGTCACGTGTCCCGATAGCCGGGCATCATCCAGGAGTTCCTGGCCAAGCGTAAAAAGTCGCTCCCGTTCGCCCCGCGCCCCCCCGGAGAAAACCGTTGAGGCCAATTGTGCAAGAGCTCCTCCGGCAGCACCCTCTGTGCTCCTCCAGGAGGGATGGCGCGGCATCTCCCTCACCTCTCCTGCCCCTGACCCTATGCGAAACACCTGTACCCGCCAATCCCGGTAGAGCACCACCAGCTGACCCAGCGAGGGCAGAAGGGTAATCTTTTCGGGACGGTGAGCAAGCTGAAAGGATGCATCCACCACACCCCGGGAGGTGAGCGTCAGAAGTCGGCGATCCTGATCGACCAGAAACGCCCGGCCTCGGTGAGAATCAAGGACAACCAGATCGGGATCAAGGAGATGGACCACCACAGACCCCCGAGACTCGCCCTCAGGACCCACTACCTGAAGCCGACCTCCCTCCAGATACCACAACCGACCTTCGTTGTCAAAACCAAGGAACCTGCTCCGTCCGGAAGAGGCGCGCCTCCATTTTTGCCGAATCACTTCCGGGTTCGGCCCATCGCTCTTCACCAGGGAAAGGGAACCATCGAAAGAGGAAGCTGCCATGAGAAGCCGTCCGCGGAAAACCGTTGCCGCAAAACTATCCAGAGGGAACGGAAAAGAGAAGAAAGAGGAGCCTCGTCCTGACTCGTCGAAGCGAAAAATGCGCCCGTTCTCCAGGGCAGCGAACAGAAACGGCCCCAAAGGGACCGCACCCGACAAGGACGCCGGCATGGAACGCATCCAGAGCAACTTTCCGGCAGCGCTTTTCTGAAATATCTCGCGATTCTCGCCAAAAACAAGAATATTCCCCGACGGATCCCGCCAGACAAAACGAGGAGCCTTTGCAAGGGAGGCCACGGGCCAGGTCAGGCCGCGTTCGAAAGACCCCCGCAGGACACGCCCGCGCGAATCAATCGCAAGAATCGTCCCTCCCGGCTCCTGAAAAAGATGCGTGGCTGATCGAAATCCCAGCCGCAGATCACGAACCATCTCACCCGTGCTGTCAAAGAGCCTCAGATGCCGATCCTCCGTCGACAGAGCCAGGGCATCGTTTCTGGAGGAGTCTCCGGGGCGGCGCGCTCCCGAGAGGTACCAGAAAGACCGAGGCTCGGCTGTCACCATTCCCGGAGCAACCATTTCCCAGGAAAACACCATGTGTTCATCCCAGCGAAAGCGCTCCTGCCCCTGCAGGCCTCCCGAAAAAAGAATCACCACACCGGAGAATACCAGCCCTGCACGAACAAGAAGGCGTCTCATGGCTACATATTGTATACCATTACCTGCAGAGGATCTGTGGGTCCCTCAGCTTTTCCCAAGCCGCAACTCGACAAACACTTCGATATGCGCTGTCTGGGGAAAGAAGTCAAGGATCGTTACATCCTGAATCATGTAGGTATCGGTCAGCTCTCCCAGATCCCTCGCCAGGGTTGAGCTGTTGCAACTCAAGTAGAAAAGGCGGGAAAAGCGCCCTTTCCGGAGCCATCGGCGCAACTCACCAGAAAGACCCGCCCTGGGGGGATCCAGTATGACCGCTACGGTGGCCGGATCGACATGAGCCAGAAATTTTCTGGTCGCCACAGCCCGTTCCGCGGTCTGGGGAATGACGCTGATCTGATGCGCCGCCAGACCCGCTCGCAGGAGATTTTCCTTAATGAATCGGGCATTTCTGCGGTCCGCTTCGACACAGAGCACGTTCCCGGCGAAGTCCCCTTCACCCGAGACAGCCAGCGCCCCCAGGACACCGGCGCCTGCGTAGAGGTCCACCAGGACACGGGGAGAATCTTTGGCAATTCGGGCACGCAGATCGTGAGCAAGACACTCCAGAAGATCCCGGTTCACCTGGAAGAAACTGGATGGGTCGAAGGAGAACGAGACTCCTCCCAGGGTACGTTGAGCTTCTTTCTTCTCCAGGGCAGTTATAACATCCCGGTCACCGGAAGCGCCCCGATCGGCCAGAGCCAGCGAAACCCGCCTCTCCGGCGGCAGGGCAACATCGCCCCGGGCCACCCCATCCAGAAAGCAATTGATTTCTGCAGCCGCCACGGGACAGTTCGAAACAGAAATGATCTCTCCCGACCGACGAGCCTTGAAGCCGGGCAATCCCCGGGAATTGGTATGGACCTGGACCCGCTCCCGGTAGCCCCAGGGCTCTCCGGACAGAACCGATATGACGCTCCTGTCAATCGAAAACTTGCCGATTCGGGCAAAGTCCTCGGCCACCACGTCCCGCTTCATTTCAAGCTGGTGATCATAGGAAGCATGCTGCCAATCGCAGCCACCACACCGGCCAGCCAGGGGGCACCGCGGCTCGCAGCGCGAAGGCGAGGGCTCAAGAACCTCCCGCAGAAGCCCCCAAAACTGTCGGGGCCGTTCCTGGGTGATCACAAAAGAGACCAGCTCTCCCGGCAAGACCCCCGAAACGAACCCCACTTTACCCTCAAGCCGAAGGAGGCCGTCTCCGCCGTGGACAACCTGTTCAACCCGGGCAATCTTCAGCTGATCGCCTCTCACCTGGCTGGAATCGGCACGTCCGGAAAAAATTTCGTCAGGTGTTTGTATTTTTTTATCGAAATGGGATATACTCGTTGCTCCATAGACAGGTTGCAGAGAGATTATATGAAGACTATGAAACTGGCAAGCATGCCCACCATCAAACGACTCCCGGGATACCTTCACGTGGTGGAAGCGGCCGCTCGGGAGGGTCACCCCTACATTTCCGGGACCACCATCGCCGAAGAACTGGAGCTGGAGCCGATCCAGGTACGAAAGGATCTGGCCGTGACAGGCATCATTGGCAAGCCCCGAATGGGATTCCCTGTTCCGGAGCTGATCAAGGCGATCAACGATTTCCTTGACTGGAACAGGAGCCATAACGCGATCGTGCTGGGAGCGGGGCATCTGGGCTCAGCTCTTTTGGGATACTCCGAATTCAGCCGCCACGGGCTCAACGCAATCGCCGCAATAGACACAGATCCTGCCGTAATCGGCACCGAGATCAACGGCATAACCATTGCGCCGGCGGACGAGATGGCCGCGATAATCAGAAATCACCACATCGAAGTGGCAGTTCTTACCGTTCCCTCCCAGCACGCCCAGGAGATTACCAATCAACTGGTAGAGTGCGGCATTCGTGCCATCTGGAATTTTACCAACTGCAAGATCAAAGTCCCCTCCAGGGTGATCGTGCAGCAAGAGGACCTCTCCAGCGGCTACGCCGTTCTCTCGGTAAAGCTCCGGGTACAACAAAACCAGGGGGATCAGGCTCCGGCAAAGGACGCGTCGGAATGATCCCGGCGCTCCTTACTGTACAAAGTTCTCTATGACAGACCACGAAAAAACACACGAGCAGAAGATTTTCCTGGCAAATCGCCTGAAAAAACGCTTTCGCCACCTCTGGAAATACGCAAAACGGGTCCAGACAACGGCCTTTCGCGTCTATCACCGGGACATTCCCGAGATTCCTCTGGAAATTGACTGGTACGACGGCCACTTGCACATCGCAGAATATCAGCGTCCCCACGACCGGGCGCCGGAAGAACACGATGAGTGGCTCCAGGAAATGGTGGACACGGCGGCGAGGACCCTGACAGTCCCGCCGGAACGGGTCTTCTTCAAACAGCGCGAACGCCAGCGCGGAAAGAGCCAGTACGAGCCCGTGGCCCGGCAGAACTACACCATCACTGTGGAGGAACAGGGCCTGCTCTTTCGGGTGAATCTCTCGGACTACCTCGACACAGGCCTCTTCCTGGACCACCGGATGCTCCGCATGCATGTGGCAAAGCGGTGTACCAACAAGCGGGTTCTGAATCTTTTTGCCTACACCGGAAGTTTCACTGCCTATGCCATCGCCGGCGGAGCCCGGTCAACCGTGACGGTTGACCTTTCCAGGACCTACCTGGATTGGGCAAAGGATAATTTGCGTCTTAACGGCCTCTTTACAGCAGGCCACGAGTTCAGGCGAGGCGACGTGATTCAGGAGATCGGACATCTTCGGAATGAAGGCCGTCGGTTCGACCTGATCATCCTGGACCCTCCCAGTTTTTCCAACTCAAAAAACATGGATGTCACCCTGGATATTCAACGGGATCACGTGCCGCTCATTATGGACTGCCTGTCCCTTCTGGACCCGGGGGGAGAACTTGTCTTCTCTACGAACAAGCGGAGGTTCCAGTTTAAGCGACAGGAACTGCAAGACCGGGGCGTGGAGATCAGCAGTCTGACAAAGCTGACCATGCCGGAAGATTTTCTTGGCACAAACATTCACCACGTCTGGAGCCTGAAGGGCGATGCCGGCCGGCTCAGCGGCAGGCCCGGACATCGCCACAAACCGGATCCTGATCAGGAGACCAGGCGAAAGCGGAAGTAGCGCTTCTTTCCCGCCCGGAGCAGAAGCTCCTGCTCGCCCTGGCTGCTCTCAAGAGCCCAGGAGGCGTCCACCCGGGATTCCACATCCCCGATTTTTCGATCGTTGATCACGGCGCCGCCCTGCTGGACCAGCCGTCTGGCCTCTCCCCGGGACGAGGCCAGGCCGGCCCGCACAAAGAGTTCCAGAACGCCAATCCCTTCAGAAAGCTCCTTCAGAGGAAGGTCTTCCCCGGGGATATCGGCTGCAGCACCGGCATCTCCCGACTGAAAGAGAGCCTGCGCCGCCTTGCGGGCCGCCTCGGCTTCGGCCTCGCCATGGACAAGAGCAGTCACCTCCAGGGCAAGCCGCTCCTTTGCGGCATTCAAAGCTGCTCCGGCCTCGCGGGTGAGCTCATCCACAACAGCCAGAGGCAAGAAGGTATACATCAACAGAAACTTTCGAACATCGGCATCGGCAACGTTCCGCCAATACTGGAAAAAATCATAGGGTGAGATAAGGGAAGGCTCCAGGAAAAGAGCCCCCTTCTCGGTTTTACCCATCTTCTTGCCGTCGCTCCGTGTAACCAGCGGGAACGTGAGTCCGCAGGCACGAGCCTCGCTTCCTTCCACGCGCCGAATGAGATCAACGCCAGCGACGATATTGCCCCACTGGTCGTCCCCCCCAATCTGGAGCTGGCAGTTCCTGGTCTGGAAGAGACGAAGAAAATCGTAACTCTGGAGAAGCTGGTAGTTGAACTCGATGAAGCTCAGACCGGTCTCAAGACGCATCTTGTAGGTTTCGAAGCTCAACATTCGGTTCACCGAGAAGTGACGCCCGATCTCCCGCAGGAAATCGATATAATTCAGGTTGGCAAGCCACTCGGCGTTGTCCACAAGATCGACAGGAAGCGACTTTTCCCGGGAGCCATCCCCTTCGGAACCTGCGGTAAAGGCCGAAGCAGCGCCCCTGCGGAGAAACCGGTCAATCTGGGAGCCGATTGACCGTGCGTTTTCGGCCACCTGCTCTACCCCGACAAGGCGACGCATCTCGATCTTTCCCGAAGGGTCACCAATGCGAGCCGTCCCGCCCCCCACGACCACGATCGCCTGATGACCAAACTCCAGAAGATGGGCCATGGCGTAGAGAGGAACCAGATGCCCTGCGTGAAGGCTGCTTCCCGTGGGGTCCACCCCTACATAGAAGGTCACCGGTTGCCGATCCAGGAGCTCTGCCAGGGCAGCCTCGTCGGTGCACTGGGCAAAAAAACCTCGCTCTTTCAGCCTTGCCAAGGCGCCTGGCTTCACCGAACCCGCTGCTTCGCTCACGTATCTGCTCTCCTGTAGGATTTGATCGCCTCCCGCAGCCGCTGGCCCAGTTCACCCAGAGAGACGCGCTCCTGCTCCATGGAGTCCCTGTGGCGGAGGGTTACCGTGCCCTGCTCCATCGTCTCGTAGTCGATCGTTACGCAGAAGGGCGTTCCGATTTCGTCCTGCCGGCGATAGCGACGACCGATTGCGCCTGATTGATCGTAGAAGGTAGAAAAATCTTCCCGCAGAGCCATCTCGATCTCCCGGGCTTTTTCTGCCAATCCGTCTTTCTTCACAAGCGGGAAAACCCCCACCTGTACGGGCGCGATCATGGGATGGAACCGCAAGACGGTGCGAACATCGTTTTCGCCAACTTCTTCTTCCTCATAGGCGTCGGAGAGGACCATCAGCACACTCCGGGTAAGTCCTGCCGAGGTTTCCACGATATAGGGGATATATCGCTCCTTGGTTTCCTCATCCAGGTAGTTGATTTCCTTCCCGCAGAACTCGCTGTGCCGGGCGAGATCGAAATCGGTCCGGTTATGAATACCCTCAAGCTCCTGCCATCCGAAGGGAAAGAGGTACTGGATATCAAAGGCGGCTTTGGCGTAATGGGCCAACTCGTCGGGGCCGTGCTCTTCGAAACGCAGATGATCCTGGCGAATGCCGAGCTTCTCGTAGTATTTGAGCCGCTCCGCCTTCCAGAACTCGAACCACCGGTCATCTTCCCCGGGTTTCACAAAATACTGCATTTCCATCTGCTCGAACTCCACCGTGCGAAAGATAAAGTTCTTGGTTACAATCTCGTTGCGGAAGGCCTTCCCTACCTGGGCAATGCCGAAGGGGATCTTCACCCGCGAGGTCTGGACGACGTTCTTGAAGTTCACATAGATACCCTGGGCTGTTTCGGGACGCAGATACACGGTACTTCCCGAATCGGAAGCGGGTCCCAGATGGGTTTTGAACATCAGATTGAACTCCCGGGGTTCCGAGAGGGGGTTGCCCTTGGGGCTGGTTTTTGTCTCCCGCTGTTCATCGGTGAGGTGGTCCCAGCGATAGCGTTCGTTTGTTACTGTGTCCTCCACCATGGTGTCGGAAAAACTGTCCACGTGGCCGCTGGCTTTCCACACCGTGGGATGCATCAGGATCGCTGCGTCAAGCCCCACTATGTTATCGTGAAGCTGGGTCATCTCGCGCCACCAGAACCGCTGAAGGCGGTTCTTTAGCTCAACCCCCAGAGGCCCGTAGTCCCAGGCCGAGGCAAGACCTCCATAGATCTCGGAGGAGGGAAAGATAAACCCTCTTCGCTTGCAGAGACTGACAATTTTTTCCATCGTCTTGGGATCTACGGTCGGCTCGTTACTCATGGCACTCAAACTCCTTCTTGTGATTCTTGCCAGGCAGCGTAGTGGCTACTGCCGCATCAAAATTTTCTGCATCGGGGAAGTTATATCACCTTTAATATCGATACAACACCCCTGTCATGGTTGTCGACGATCAGGAAAAGCTTCCTGGGCCTTAAGAAGCCCGAAAAAGCTTCCGGACCGGCCACCTAGGACAGCGCTGCTTCCAGCACCGTCCGGGCTCCGGCCAGACGCTTTCGGGCCCGCTCCAGCCCTAACTCCCGCAGCGATCCCACCAGCGGAGGAGAGACGGTTCCTCCCGTGAGAGCCACCCGCAAGGGCATGAGCAGATTTCCTACCTTCGTTCCAGCAGCATCGGCCGCTTTCCGGAAGGCCTCATCCAGTTTTTCCTGGTCCTCAAAACCCTCTTTCTCTACCACTGCCCATGCCTGGTCCAGCCACTCCAGGGCTTCCCGGGCCGAGGCTTTCTTCGGTGTCAATGCGTCTGCCTCCCAGGTGTCAACCTCCTGATAGAGGAACCGTGTGAGCGGAACCACATCCTGCAGAAGCTTCAACCGCTCCTGGATAAGAGGAATCAGCGCCAGGAGACGATCCCGGTCTGCCTCCGTGGCAGGGGTCGTGGCCCACCCCTCGGCCTGAAGCCAGGGAAGAAGTTCGTCCACCAGCCGATCCGGTGAGAGCTCTCGCAGGTACTGTCCGTTAAACCAGTCCAGCTTTCGGTAGTCAAAAACCGCAGGAGCCTTGTTTATTTTTTCTATTGCAAAGAGTTGTTCCAGATCACGGCAGGAAAAAAACTCCCGGGAATCGTCGTAGGACCAGCCCAGGAGGGTCACGTAGTTCATCACGGCCTCGGCAAGGTAGCCCTGGCGGCGAAACTCGATCACGCTGGTTGCCCCGTGGCGCTTGGAGAGTTTTGCCCCGTCCTTCCCCATCACCATGGGCAAGTGGGCAAAGCGGGGCGGCTCCCAGCCGAAGGCATCGTAGATGAGCAGGTGAATCGGCGTGGAGGGGACCCACTCCTGCGCCCGAAGGACATGGGTAATTTCCATCTGGTGATCGTCCACCACGTTAGCCAGGTGGTAGGTGGGGAAACCATCGGATTTCAGGAGGATTGGGTCCGGGGGGAGGTCCTTGTTTTTCCGCTTTATTCGCCCCAGCACCAGATCGTCGAACTCGGTCTTGCCCTCTTGCGGAACCAGGAGGCGCACCACGGGCTGAACCCCGGCGTCTTTGTAGCGCTGAAGGTCTTCAGGGGAAAGATTCCTGCCTTCAAAGGCATAGGGAGCCGCCCCCTGATCTCCCCGCTGGGCCGAAGTGTAATCCCGGTAGGCCCGCCCTGACGCAATCAGCTCTTCGGCGTACTTCTGGTACCGTTCCAGCCGCTGGGACTGAACGTAGGGGCCGAAATCACCCCCGTGATCGGGACTCTCGTCAGGTTCAATCCCGAGCCAGCTAAAGGTTTCATAGATGTCCCGGAGCGCATCTTCGTGAAAGCGGGTCTGATCGGTATCCTCGATCCGGAGAATAAAAGACCCACCCTTGCTCCGGGCAAAGAAATAATTAAACAAGGCGGTCCGGATACCGCCAATATGCTGCATCCCCGTCGGCGACGGGGCATAACGAACTCTCACCTGTTTTTCACTCATGACTGGGAGCGAGTATACCCCCCCGAGCAGGGTGGATTCAACCGCTCCCGGCCAACCGGGGGTGCCCCCTCCCGGACGGGACACGCCCGATCCGGCGACCCTTCTAGAGCTGCCGGTAGCTACTCAGAAAGTCACCGATCTCGTGTATGGCCTGGCGCAGATCCTCCCGATCGGGAAGAAAAACAATCCGGAAATGATCCGGTTCGGGCCAGTTAAAACCGGTTCCCTGGACCAGGAGAATTTTTTTTGCCACCAGAAGATCGTAGACAAACTGTCTGTCGTCGGTGATGTTAAACCGTTTGGTATCGATTTTGGGAAAGAGATAGAGCGCTCCCTTGGGTTTGACCGCCGTCAATCCCGGGATATCGCTGATGAGTTGCCACGCCACATCCCGCTGCTCTCGCAAGCGCCCGCCTGGCAGAATAAGATCGTTGATGCTTTGATAGCCTCCTAGAGCAGCTTGTATAGCGAACTGGGCAGGGGCGTTACTGCACAGGCGCATATTGGAGAGGATATCGAGCCCCTCGCGGTAATCCCTCATCATGGAGACGCGGCCGCTCAGAACCATCCACCCTGCCCGAAACCCTGCCGCACGGTACGCCTTGGACAAACCGTTCAGGGTAATGCAGGGGATATCACGACAGTACGTGGCAATCGAGACGTGCTCGTTATCGTCGTAGAGAATCTTGTCGTAGATCTCGTCGGCCAGAACCAGAAGCCCTTTCTCGGCGGCAATATCATGAAGTTCCTCGATCACACTGCGAGGATACACGGCCCCGGTGGGATTATTGGGGTTGATGATCACCAGAGCCCGGGTGCGGTCAGTGATTTTTGACCGGATATCTTTCAGATCGGGGTTCCAGTCGGACTGCTCGTCGCACCGGTAATGCACGGGCGTTCCCCCCGCCAGGTTCACCGCAGCGGTCCATAAGGGATAATCCGGTGCAGGGATCAGGACTTCATCGCCATCGTTGAGAAGAGCCTGCATGGTCATCACGATGAGCTCGCTCACGCCGTTCCCGATGTAGATATCCTCTACCTGGACATCCAGCATACCCCGGGCCTGGTAGTGTTGCATGACCGCTTTCCGGGCCGCAAAAATTCCTTTGCTGTCCACGTAGCCCTGGGCAGCCCGCAGGTTCAGAATCACATCGTGAACCAATTCGTCGGGGGCGTCGAAGCCGAAGGGGGCCGGGTTTCCAATATTCAGCTTGGTGACACGAAACCCCTCCTCCTCAAGCCGCTGAGCCTCTTCGAGAACGGGGCCCCGGATGTCATAACAGACGTTTTCAAGTTTTTTTGACTTATGAAGATTACGGGACAATCGAGCCCCGCCCGTCCCTGCTTTATTCTTTTCGGTATTTGACGACATAATTCTCTCCAGGCCGCAGCGTCGCGGACCTCAACCTCTCTCTACTGGTTTTTCGCGCTCTGCCGACCCATAGAGCCAACAGGCAACATCCTGAAGAAGCGTACCCAGAATGATCACATGGATCTCACCCTGGGAGGATTCGATCATCCTGTCCCATTTCTCACGGGGGAGGTTTTCCAGAAGATGCTCTCTTTGATCTCCTTCGGCATCCACCCCCGCTATCAGAGAATTCTCTAGCGAGTCATCCCGGGCAACCGGATCCTGCGCGTCGGAGGGGTTCTTTCCTGCTGAAGCATCCCCGGAATCGCCCTCGTAGGCGCTTAAAAGATAGAGCGAGAGAGCCTGAACGATTCCGGGAGAAGTCATACGCACGAGATTATCCAGAACAAGGCGAGCCTCGCCGGTTCGCCCCGTCATCAGCAGGCCGAAGGCATAGCACCACTCGATCCACCCTTCATCGGCGGTGAAACCCCGAGAGCCGCCGAGGAGGCCTTTTTTTTCTGTTGCCGGACGGAATTCCCGGAAGTAGAGCAGCACCTTTTCTCCGTCATTCGAAAGAAGATGAGGAATCCCGAAGCGCAAGGCGTTTCTGCGCACCAGGGAGGGACATTTTTTACGCAGGTCCTCCTCCAGCCTCTGGATTTCCTGGGGCTGGGATGATACCACGCAGGCGTTAACAAACAGTTTCACCGAAGAACGGCGAAACCAGGGACACCGGCGAAGACGCGCACCGAGAATCTCAGCGATCTCGGCCCACCGCTCCTGCTCCAGGGCCCCGAAAAACCGCCAGTTCGAGATGAAATACCCGTTCAGAAAACCAAGGGCCCCAATGAAGAGGAGCGCCATGTACCAATTTGATCTCCAGAACATTCGGGCCACATCGGGGCCCAAAAACAACAGAGGCATGATAAAAACCAGGAGGAAGGTGACTCCCACCACTACATTGAAAATAATGAAAACAGTTTTAAGCTTCACCCCACCCATCCATTTCACACCCCTTCACTTCAGGCTAAACTATTCACCCGATTTGCCGTTATAATACGTAAGGATAAAGTCTAATATGCGGCCGGAACAGGGTCAATGGTGAGGAGAAGATGAAAACAATCGCCACATCTCAGCTTTCCGAGGGGCTCTACATCACCAGAGAGGCCTTTCTTGATGAGAAATATATCCTCCTCTCTCCGGAAATACCTCTGGACGCATCCCTGCTTGAGCGGCTGGAGCAATGGCACTTTCAGGAGATCCAGAGCGAGGGAGAACTTGCGGAAACGCCCGCTCTCGGAAACGCCGGCCCGGTGGCAATGGAAGACGCCCCTCTTGCGGCAATCGATCACGGCCGGCGCGACGGCCGGGAGATGGGAAAAGCCCAAAAAAAATATGTCGCCCATCTGCATTTTGCCGAACAGCTTTTCGGCCACTACCTTCAAAACGGCATCCTTCAGACCAACCAGATCCACGAGAAAATCAAGCTCCTTCTGGAAGACCTGCGAAACCAGAAGCAATACCTTTTGCGCATACCCGAGCTGGGCGGCGTCACGGTAAACTACATTGTGGACCACGCCGTAAAAACAGCAATTGTCGCGATGGCCACGGGTTCCTCCATGAAGCTCCCCCCCCATCGGCTTATCGAACTTGGCACGGTGGGGCTCCTCCACGAGATCGGCATGATCCGACTCCCCAGCCAGCTCTACATGAGCAACCGGGAGCTGAATCCCCGCGAGAAAAAGGCGATCTCCACTCACCCCGTCCTGGGGTTCAAGATTCTGCGCCAATTCGATTTTCCTTTGCAAATTTGTCTGGGTGTCCTGGAATGCCGGGAAAACGTGGATGGCTCGGGATACCCCAGAAACCTTCCAGCCAACAAGATCTCGATCTACGGGAAGATCATGAACGCTGCCAGCACCTTTGCCGCCATGGCATCACCCCGTCCCTACCGGCCCGCCATCGACGGCCACACCATCATGAAAACCCTTTTGACGGGGGTGAATACCTCCTACGACAACACCGTTCTTCAGGCCATGATCGGAACATTTTCGCTCTTTCCCTACGGGACCTACGTGCAGCTTGCCTCGGGGCACCGGGCGATCGTCATTGACATCACGCCCGGCAAGGCACGAGCCCCGAAGGTACAGATCCTCACCGATCCAAAGGGAACGATCGTGCGGGAACAACCAGTAACGGAAACAGAAACCGAACAGTACGCCGTCACAGGCGTTCTCAGCCATCAAGAGGTAACGCGTCTCAAAAACGCTCTCTAGACCTGGCAATTCAGCGTTGCCCGACAGGTCATAATCACCCGGAAAATCACCCGAAAAAGGAGTTATAATGAACACCATCTCCATTGCTCTAGCCGGTTCTCCTGCCGTGACCCTTCCCCAGGGAACATCGGTAGAATCAGCATTGCTTCAGGCAGGCTACGTTCCGGATGAGGCTTCCCCGGTCATAGCAGCCTTTGTCAACAACGAAGTCCGGGCCCTCAGCTACCAGATTCATATCAACGCCACCGTGGCCCCTATTCTGCACGATGAACCCGAGGGACAGCGGGTCTACCGGCGCAGCCTCTGTTACGTCCTGGCTATCGCCGCGTCTCGAGCCTGCCAGGGTCGGCGGCTGCTCATCGGCCATGCCCTGGGAAACGCCTACTTCTATTCCTTTGACGGGGAAGCAGCCACCCCGGAACTGCTGGAGGCCCTGAAGAAGGAATTTTCCACGATCGTTGCCGACGACAAGCCGATAGAAAGAGGGGTAATCGCCTACACTGAAGCACTGACGTTCTTCAGGTCTCACCGCATGGAGGATGCAGCCCTTCTGGTGGAACGCCACAATTACAGCGAGGTGCCGGTGTATCGTTGCGGAGATTTCATGGACCTCTCCCACGGGCCTCTGGCTGCCCGTACGGGGGTGCTGCAACTCTACCGGATCGAGGCGTTTCACGACGGTTTCCTGCTGATCTTTCCCGGCTCACGCGCTCCCCGGGAGATTCAACCCGAACATCGCAGCGAGATGCTCTTCCAGATCTACCGGGAGTACAAGCAGTGGGGACGAATCCTGGGGATATCCTCGGTGGGGCAACTGAACCGCCTGACAGAGCAGGGCCAGGTCAAGGAGTTTATCCGCGTGGCCGAGGCACTCCATGACAAAAAGATCGCACAGATCGCCGACAGCCTTGCCGAGAGCATCCACGCCACGGGGGGCGCCGGCAAAGTCGCCCTCATCGCGGGCCCTTCCTCGTCGGGAAAGACGACTTTCACCAAAAAACTTGCGGTACAGCTTACCGTGGTGGGACTGGTACCGGTGGTGATTTCACTGGATGATTACTTTGTTCCCCGGGAGAAGACACCAAAAAACCCCGATGGCTCCTACAACTTTGAGCATATCGAGGCCATCGATATCGATCTGCTGAATCAGCACCTGCTGGCACTCTTTGCGGGGGATGAGATCGATGTACGAACCTTCAACTTCAAAACAGGTCAGCCCGAATACCGGGGGGCAAAACTCTCTCTCCCCGAGCGGGGAGTTCTCGTCATGGAAGGGATTCACGGGCTGAACGACGCCCTCACCCCGCGCATCCCCCGGGAGCAAAAATACAAAATCTATGTGTCGGCCCTGACTCAGCTCAATCTGGACGACCACAACCGAATTGCCACGACCGATAACCGCCTGATCCGGCGCATTGTGCGGGACCACCAGTTCCGCGGGCACAGCGCCACAGCCACGCTGGAGATGTGGCCCTCGGTGCGCCGGGGGGAGAGACAGAACATTTTTCCCTTCCAGGACTCAGCAGATTCCACGTTTAATACCGCTCTGGATTACGAGTTGGGGGTCCTGCGGAACCACGCTGAACCCCTGCTGCGCCAGGTCAAACCCACTGATTCGGTCTACCACGAGGCGGTTCGGCTGCAAACATTTCTGAAAAACTTCACCGTGATACCCCAAAAACTGGTGCCCCAGGAATCAATCCTCCGGGAGTTTATCGGGGAGAGCGGTTTTCATTACTAAGGGAAAGGCCCCGGGCAAGCGAGGAAGCGCCGTCACAGGAGCTCCAGCTTCTGCGGGGCGCCCCGCCCTGCCGCCCCCGAGCCTCCTTGAGGAAGGCCAGAAAGGTTTCCCGGGGCACCTGGCAGGCACCGAAGGATGCCAGATGAGCCGTTTCCATTTGGCAGTCGATGAACGAAACCGTCCACTGCGAAAGAAGTCCTGCCAGCGCAACCAGGGCGGCTTTGCTGGCATCACGCTCCCGGGAAAACATGGACTCTCCCGAAAAGCAGCCCCCCAGAGAGACCCCGTAGAGCCCCCCCACCAGGGCATCATCGTGCCAAACCTCAACAGAGTGGGCCCAGCCCAGACGATGGAGCTCTTCGTAGGCAGTCTGCATCTCCCCGGTGATCCAGGTTCCTTTCTCGTTCCGTCGGGGTTCTCCGCAGGCTGAGATCACCCCGGAGAAGTCCCGATCAAAGGATATTCGCCAGGGGGCATTCTTCAGGGTTCGGCCCAGGCGTTTTCCTGCATGAAAGGAATCGAGAAACAGCACGAACCGTGGGTTTGGCGAAAACCAGAGGATCGGCTCTTCCTCATACCAGGGGAACGCCCCCTGCTCGTAGGCCGAGAGCAAAAATCCCGGCGACAGGTTTCCTCCCACCGCAAGAAGCCCCCAGTGATCCGCCTCAGAGGGATCGGGAAAGCAAACCCGCCGGTGCTCGTCAAGGTACTCCATGAAGCTCCTCTTCAGGCGAATCTCCGCCAGGAAGAAGAGAAAAGCCGGAAAAATCTATCTCGATACAATCCTGACCAAGACCTACTCTGGCTTCTCCCCCCTGGGAAAGCGTGCCGAAGAGAACCTGATCAACAAAGGGCTCTTTCACCTGGGCCTCGACGATGCGGGAAATGTTTCTGGCACCGAACTCCTCGGAATAGCCCTGACCGGCGAGCCAGGCCACAGCCTCGTCGTCAACGGTGAGGGTCACCTGCCGCTCCTGAAGCTGTGCCGCAAAGAGACGAAGCTCCTTGCGGACGATCTCTTCCACCAGCACCTTGTCCAGCCGGGAGAAGAGAATGACCTGATCCAGACGGTTTCGGAACTCCGGCGAAAAAGTCTGGTCCACAGCCTCCTTCACGGCTGAGGCCGTTATGCTCCGTTCACCAAAGCCGATCAACGGGCGGCCAATTTCCCGGGCTCCCGCGTTGGATGTCATGATGAGAATAACATTGCGGAAATCGGCTTTTTTGCCGGCATTGTCTGTGAGGGTGGCGTAGTCCATAACCTGCAACAGAACATTGAAGATGTCCTGATGAGCCTTCTCGATCTCGTCCAGAAGAACCACCGCGTGGGGAGTTTTTCGGATAGCATCGGTAAGAAGCCCCCCCTCCTCGAAGCCTACGTACCCTGGCGGAGACCCGATCAACCGCGAGACAGCGTGTTTCTCCTGGTACTCGCTCATATCAAAGCGGTGGAGGACTATGCCCAGCTGATCCGCCAGCTGCCGGGCCAACTCGGTCTTGCCAACTCCCGTGGGCCCCACAAAGAGGAAAGTCGCCACAGGCTTGTCAGAACTGCGAAAACCCGCCCGGGAGCGCTTTACCGCGGATACCACGGAGTCTACGGCCTGATCCTGTCCGAAAATCTGTTCAAGCAAACGGGATGCCAAATCCTGAAGCTGCTGCCGCTCATCGCCCGAGACGGACCGAACCGGTATTCGAGCCATGCTGGAGACAACCTTCTCGATCACTTCCTCATCCACCTGGGCGGCTGGTGTCTGGTCTTCCCTGAAACGTTGCATCCGCAGGAAGGCCCCCGCCTCATCGAGAACATCAATAGCCTTGTCCGGGAGGAACCGCTCGTTGATATACTGTGCAGCCAGGCGCACCGCCGCCTCGATCGCCTCAGGAGTGTAGCGCACCTGGTGGTGTTCCTCGTAGCGGCTCTGGAGCCCCTGGAGGATCGCCACCGTCTCCGGGTGAGATGGTTCTTCCAGATCTATCCGCTGGAACCGGCGGGCCAGGGCGCGATCACGCTCGAAGAACTGCTTGTACTCGCTGAACGTTGTGGAACCAATGCACCGGAATGCCCCCGTCGAGAGAGGGGGCTTGAGCATATTCCCTGCGTCCATGGCGCCTCCGGAGACCGCTCCGGCCCCCACGATGGTATGGATCTCATCGATAAAGAGAATAGCTCGGGTTTCTTTTTCCAGCTCCTTGATAACAGCCTTCATTCTCTCTTCAAAATCACCACGATAGCGGGTTCCCGCGATCAGAGCCCCAAGATCGAGGGCAAAGAGACGGTAATCCTTGAGAAGATCCGGAACCTGACCATCGGCGATCCGCCAGGCCAGACCGTGGGCGAGGGCCGTTTTTCCTACACCGGGTTCGCCGATCAGAAGGGGGTTGTTCTTCATTCGCCGGCAGAGAACCTGAACCGACCGGTCAAGCACCTCGTCCCGCCCGATCAACGGCTCCAGACGTCCCTGGCGGGCCTCTTCCACCAGCTCCAGAGCGTACTGTTCAAGAGCCCGTTTCTGTTTCTTTCGGCGAGGGGTTTCTGCCTGGGTGAAAGGAGTTTCTTCAGGCTCTTCTTCTCGCGAATGAACCGGATCCTCCTCGTCATCTTCATCGTCCGGGGGGGCGCCATGGCTGATCACCTCAAGCAGAGCCAGGCGATGCACCCCGGCCCGGCGCAGGGCAAAACTGCTGTGGGATTGCTCCTCATCGTAGAGCGAAACCAGGAGATCGCCCAGATCGACCATGTCTTTTCCTGCAGCTTCGGTGTGAAAAACAGCCCGCTCGATCACCCGCTGGAATCCCAGGGATTGTTGCGGATCCTGCCCTTCTCCAACGGTGGACATCTCTTCGCGGAAATATATCTCCAGTAATTCCTGCATCTCCTCCAGGTGAGCGTCACTCTGGAGGAGAATCTTCCGGGAATAATCAAAAAAGAGCGCTGCATAGAGCAGATGCTCCGATGTAAGATACTCGTGAGAACGGTGTTTCGCCTCGTGATAGGCTGCGCTTAGCAGAGCCTGCAATTCTCGGTCAATGTCCATAACTCCTCAGGAGACCTCCTCGATTGTGCACTTTAGGGGATGCCCTTCCTGCTTTGCCAGGATGCGCGTTTGCTCCGCCTTGGTGGCGGCTATATCGTAGGAATAGATACCTACAATACCCTGCCCTTTCTTATGGACGTTCATCATGATCGCGTGGGATTCCACGGGAGATTTATGGAAGATACAGCGCAAGACCTCAACCACAAAATCCATGGTTGTATAGTTGTCATTATGAAGGACAACCCGATAGCGCTTTGGTTCCTGGACCAGCTCCCGGATTGCCTGATCTATTGCCCTGTCGGGTGATTCTGTTTTTCCCATACCGTTACAATTTAGTTCATAACGGGAGAAACGTCACCGGTCGGAGGGAGGGAAATAGCCCATCTCGTCACGACCACTGCGGACGAAGAGTCGTGCCTCGGCCGACACAGGCAGATAAACCCTGCCAAAATCGGAGTCAGCTTCGGATGTGTAGGTCAGCCAATAACGGCCGCTGGGATGATGCTGAAAATCACGGAGCATCGGAGCAAGCCCCTCGGGTTCGTACAGGTATCGCAGTGTTCCCCCTGTTTCTTCTACCAGAAAGCGGATCTCCGCAGCGGGGCTCCGGGACTCCAGGAGAACACAGTGGAAACGGATCGCGTTGTTGCGCAAAAAGGTAGCAACTTCCTGGAGACCATACTCGTCGAAGGCCGTGTCTGAAACCGAACCGTCTCCGACAAAAACGATGTTGCGACGCAATCCCCGCTCGAGAAGCGGAACCGCCGCCAGACGCAAGGCACTGTCCAGGGCGAGATTTCCCCCGACGGCATCACTTTTCCAGGAGTGCAATCCCTCCCGGGCACGCCTGAGGAAACGAGCCTCCGTGGCAGGCCTGGTCAGGAGAAGTTCGGGTGAGCTTCCGGCAATGTATAGTCCCAGGGGATCTCCCGCAGGCAGAAGAGCAAGAAGGTCCGATAGGGCCTGAAGGGAATCGTCCCAGAGATCCTCCTCCGCCAGCGGCTGGAGGATGACCGAGAGGTCCAGATCCCGCAGAGATGAGCCTGTCGCCTCGACCCGCAGATCCTGCCGGGGAACAGCCCGTTCAGAGATAACGAAGTTCTCCCGCGAGAGCCCCACCAGTGGCCGCCCGGCACGATCATGGACCGCCACCAGCAAGGCCACGCGAGGAAAGTTCCCCGCCAGAACCTGCTCTATCTGTACATCCAGACCACTGTAGAGGGTCCCTTCCGGCTCAAAAAGAGCAACTTCGCTCCCATCGATATCTCCCACCAGGATTCGGCCGTTGGCATCGACAGCAACGGGACCAACTCGCTTGCGCTCGGCGTCATCAATTACCGTTACAACATTCCGCTGGAGAGGATCAAAGAGCAATACCTGCCTGCCTGCCGCGACGAGAAGTCGTGATTCGTCGTACCAGGCAAGCCCCTCCACTCCCCCGCCAGCCACACCGGAAGGAGAAAAGTCTTCATCCTCCAGGGGAAGGGGGATTCGCTCAAGATGGTTCCCTGCTGTATCAAAGACAACCAGAGCTGCGCCCTCGGTGTCCCGATCGGCCACATAGACCCGCCCATCCCGGAGGGCGATTCCCGCAGGATAGTGCAGCCCCGAAAAGGTGTTTCCCGAAGGGCCTCCGAAAGACAGGAGATACTCTCCCTCCGGAGAAAAGACGCTCACCCGTCGCCGACCCCAGTCTGTAACATAGACGTGGCCATCCCCGTCCAGGGCCAGGTACTGAGGCCCCACCATTTGTCCTTCGCCAAGCCCTCTTTCGCCGAACTGCCCGATCCGGTTCCCCCGTTCATCCAGGATCGCCACTCGATGGGCCCCGAACTCGGTAACAAAGAGCTTCCCCTGGTGCCACTGCACATCGAAGGGACGGTTCAGGGATTGGAACCCTCCGCGAAAACGGCGCACCAGCCGCCCGTTGGGTGAGATTTTCAGGATCTCCTGGGTAGCCAGGGAGACAAGATAAAGGTTTCCTTCAAGATCGGTGGCTGCTCCGGTGGGGCGCTGAAAGAACGGGACATCCCCCCCGCCGGTTCGGGGCCCCTCGCCCCCCCGGATAAGGTGAGATCGCGAGAACCGGGGGTCGCTATCTTCAAAGGGAGCAATTCCGCGACGATATTGGAGCACCTCCAGGCGGGACAGGAGGTAAGCCCCCGCCGCATCGCGGTCTGCAAGGAGATCCCATTCGTTCACGGCAGCGTCTTCAAAGCCGCTGCGGAAAAAAGCCCGACCAAGCCACTCCCGGGCAAGAGGATCCTCGGGCTTGAAGGCCAGAGCCCGTGTGAAGGCTACTATGGCATCGCTGAAACGGGTTGCATGGTAGGCCTCTACTCCCCAGCGGAACTCTTCCTGTGCCCGCGCTGCATCCATATCGATCGCTTCGGCCCGGAGCCCTCCCAGAAGAAAGACCACGACCCCTGCCAGGGCCACAGGCAGCATTCTTCCGCGGGGCATCATATTTTCACCCCCGCAGAACGGAGCAGATCCTTATAGTGATCCACGATCTCTCTCATACCTCGGGAGAGACGCACTGCCCGTTCGTAGAGCTCCTTGGCTTGCTGCAGGTTTCCCGATCGACGATAGACCATGGCCAAAGAGTCCAGATAGGCCGGGTTTTCAGGATAACGCTGAAGAGCCCGAAGGCAGTATTCCCGGGCGGTCTCGATCTGAATGTTGTTCTCCGCCAGAATGAACCCCAGCGAGTTCAAGGCGTTGGCGTTCTCGGGATCGATCCGAAGGGCCTTCTCCAGATGAGCGATCGCCGGAGCCGTTTTACCTTGGGCGTAGATGGCGTAGGCCAGGGCAGCGTACACTTTTGCAGATTCGTACCCGTCCTCCAGGAGACGGTTCAACTCGAACTCCGCCAGGCGGTATCGCCCCGTTACTGCGTAGGCGTAGCCCATAATCATTCGGGCTTGATAGATATGGAGGAATCCAATATCAGACCCGACCACCTGCTCCAGGTATAAAAGAGCTTCGTCGTACTTCCCCAGGTGAGTATAACACAATCCCAAATAGTAACTCAGGAGCGACTCCTGAGCCGGTTCCACGGCGATTTCCAGGAAATGATCCAGCGCGGCGCGATACTTTCCTTGCTGGTAGAGGCGTATCCCCTCGTTCATGGCCCCTCGTTCACGACCCTTTGATCAGTCCGCTTGCCCGGTAGTGGCGTTCGGCCTCATGATTTACCGGATTCAGCATGATGGGACTTACTGAAAGGTTCCCCTGCTCAACGGCATACCAATCTGTTCCCGGCTCCAGTTCCCGCTGTTCGGGACGGCCATCCACAAAGTAATACGTGCCTCCCCGAGGAGGCTCGAAGGGCAGGAGTCTATCCTGATAGAGCCGCACCGCCGGTGTGGTTATCTCCACGGAACGGTAGGAGGTAAGGTTCGGGACGTTTATGTTGATAAAATGGCCGTCATCCCAGAGATTCATCAACTCGGAAAGGTGGCTGACAAGAAACTCGCAGACCGGATCGAAGTGGAATGGCTGATGAAAACTGTTCAGGGACACGGCGATTCCCGGGATGCCCTTGTACGCCGCCTGTCTCGCCCCGGCGCAAGTTCCGGAATAGACGATATCCGACCCCAGATTTGCTCCGATGTTTATACCAGACACGACCAGGTCCGGCATGACAGGAATGGCTCCCAGAGTGGCAAGGATGACACAATCGGCGGGGGTACCACTGATCGCGAAGGAGCGCTCCCCCACCTGGGTACAGCGAATGGGTTCCGAGAGGGTAATGCTGTTGGAAAAGCCGCTCCTCTCCCCATCGGGGGCCACAACCCAGACGTCGTGGTTCTCCGAGAACACATCCTCCAGCGCCTTCAGGCCGGGACTAAGAATGCCATCGTCGTTGGTTAGTAGAACAGTCACACCGGAACTGTAGCACCGGCGCAGTCCTGTGTCAAAGCCTGAATCTTCGAACTGCTCTTTGAGATCGGCCCGGAGGGAGATATCTTCTGAGAGTTCCCACCAGGAAGAGCGGCTCCATACACATTTTTTCCTTCTTTCGCTATGCTGAAGGGGTGAATCTTCTACTGACACTTTTTTCGGCGGCCCTGCTCACGCTGGCGCTCCCGAACGAGCTTTTTGTCTGGGGCAGTCCGTTCCTGGGCCTGGTGGCGCTGATTCCGGTCTTTCTTGCCCTCTACCGGAGCAGCTCCCGCAACAAAGCGGCTCTCCTGGGCGTCGTCTTTGGCGCAGCGAGTACCGCCGGGGCCAACTACTGGCTTGCCTTCTTTGGCGAGTTCTCCATCTGGACTCTGGGTGGAGCCATGGCGGGTTACGCAGGGTATAACTATCTGCTTTTCACCTTTCTCTTCGATGCGATCCACCGGGGGTCGCCCCGGCCCCGATCGATCCCGGGAGAGAGAGCCCTGGCAGGAGAGGGGCTCCTCCCAGGGGAGAGCTGGCACAGACCGCTTCATCTGGCGCTTCTCTGGACCGGTTACGAGTTTCTCAAATCAGTTGGCTTCCTGGGATATCCCTGGGGGCTCATCGCCTACCCTCTCTCGCTCTGGACCGGCCTGGCACAAAGCGCAGAACTGGTTGGCCCCTGGGGGCTCTCCTTTCTTGCAGCCTGGATAAATGCAATTGGCGCGGAATTGCTGTTGCAATACCGGAGTGAGGGGGTCCTGGTTGCCCTGGCAAAGCGCCTGCGGGCCAGACCATTTCTGACCAGACCCCTGGACCACCACGTGGTCGCTGCGGGAGCACTCGTGCTGGTTCTGGGGGGATTCGGCCACTATCGACTGGCCACCCTGGGCCCTGACGATCATCATCGGAGCGTTCACATCCTCCTGGTGCAACAAAATATCGACAGCTGGCAACCGGGGCTTTTTTCTGAAGCGCTCCTGCAGGCTCAGGATCTTACCCTGGAGGCGCTCCAGGAACATCAGCAAACATCCCCGGAGGCTGTTGATTTTGTCTTGTGGAGCGAAACGGCCCTGCGCCGTCCCTACCGGCAAGATGACTCGTTCTACGAGGAGGTGCCCGATCAACTTCCCTTCCGCGAGTTCCTTCGGCGCCTGGATATTCCCTTGCTTACAGGAGCTCCTGCGGCAGCAGGGGAAGGACAAGAACCAGAGGACTATCACAACAGCGCTATTCTGATCTCTCCCGAGGGGACTCTTCTGGCCTCCTACGGAAAGCAACAACTTGTGCCCTTTGCCGAATCAATCCCGTTCTGGCACGTTCCGGCGGTCCAGCGTTTTTTTCGAACCGTGGTGGGACTCTACGGCACATGGGTTCCTGGAGGAAGCAGTGCCCCCGTCAAGATTCCCGCAGGAGACACGATCCTTCTGGCGGGGTTACCGATCTGTTTTGAAGATGCCTTCGGGTGGGTTCCGCGAGAGATGGTCCTTGAGGGAGCCGAGATCCTGATTAATCTGACCAATAATTCCTGGAGCCGCCAGGATTCTGCCCAGACCCAGCATTACCTGGCAGCCCGGTTGCGCACGATCGAACTGCGCAGACCCCTTGTCAGGGGGACCAACAGCGGCCTCACAGCAGTGATAAACCGGCGAGGAGAAATGGCGCAGGCCATGCCCATGTTCGAGAGCAACGCCGCTGTCTTCTCCGTCCCCATCCCCCCCGGGGAGTGGACTCTCTACCAGGCGATCGGTGATCTCCTGGGAAAAGCTGCCGTGGCCTGCGCTGCGCTGGTCCTGTTCCTCCGGGAAAAATCGGGAAAACCCGAAAGGCAATAGGCTGCCAGAAAAAAAAGCGGAGCTCCAGAGAACTCCGCTTTCCACACCCGGCCTGGCAGGCTCGGGATAGTTCCCGGCAATATCACCCCACACAGGGTAACGCCGGGTAAACCATCAGCTCTTGATGTTGTACATCTTCCGGAACCGCTCGACACGCCCAGCCGTATCAACCAGCTTCTGCTTTCCTGTGTAAAAGGGATGAGAAGCGCTGGAGATTTCCACCTCGTAGAGGGGATATTCCTGGCCATCGTCATACTTCACAGTCTGGTTTGTCTGTACCGTGGAACGGGTAAGGAACATTGTTCCACTGGCGGTGTCCTTGAAGACAACATCTCGGTAATTAGGGTGTATATCTCTCATTGAATCCTCCGAAAATCTCAATCAGCACCTGATGTATTCATCGACTGAAGGAAGTCGCTATTATTCTTGGTTTTGTTCATCCTGTCAATGAGCAACTCCAGGACTTCCAGGTCATCCATGGGACTTATCACTTTACGCAGAACCCACATTTTCCGGAGCTCTTCCTCGGTAAGGAGAAGGTCTTCCCGACGGGTGCCGGATTTCTTCACGTTTATCGCAGGGAAAATACGCCGGTCTGCCAGGCGCCGGTCCAGGATAATCTCCATGTTACCCGTGCCCTTGAACTCCTCAAAAATGACCTCGTCCATGCGGCTGCCCGTCTCGATCAAGGCTGTGGCAACCACCGTGAGGCTTCCGCCATCCTCGATGTTCCGGGCCGCTCCAAAGAAGCGTTTTGGCTTATGCAGGGCGTTGGAGTCGACACCTCCCGAGAGAATCTTTCCCGAGGTCGGCACGGTCTGGTTGTAAGCCCGGGCAAGACGGGTTATCGAGTCCAGAAGGATAACCACATCCTTTCCGTGTTCGACCAGACGCCGGCTTTTCTCCAGAACCATCTCGGCAACCTGGACATGACGCTGGGCCTGCTCATCGAAGGTTGAGGCAATCACCTCGGCCTTTACGTTGCGCTGCATGTCCGTCACCTCTTCGGGACGTTCATCGATCAGCAAAACAATAAGGTATGCTTCGGGATGGTTCTCTGTGATCGCGTTGGCGATCTTTTGCAGCAACACCGTCTTTCCCGTTCGGGGAGGAGAAACGATCAGTCCTCGCTGGCCCTTTCCGATGGGACAAAAGAGGTTGATCATGCGCGTTGAGCTGTCACCCGACCGGGTTTCCATATCGAGGCGTGCGTCGGGATAGAGGGGGGTCAGGTTGTCAAAAGGTATCCTGGTCTGGGCAACCGAGGGGTGGTCAAAGTTCACCGTTTCCACACGGAGCATGGCAAAGAACCGCTCACCCTCTTTTGGAGGGCGTATCTGACCGTATACGGTGTCCCCGGTCTTCAGGTTAAAGAGGCGAATCTGCGACGGCGATATGTAGATATCGTCGGGACCGGAAAGGTACGAGTGCTGAGGACTGCGAAGGAAACCGTATCCGTCGGGGAGAATCTCCAGGGACCCATAGGCAAAAATTGTCCCGTTCCGTTCGGTATGAGCCTTCAGGATGGCAAAGATAACCTCCTGCTTTTTCAAGGCAGGCAAATTATCGGGAGCTATTCCCATTTCCTCAGCCAGATCGCGAAGGAGCTTCATGTTCATCATGGTGAGCTCATTTATGCTCAGGCTCTTCTCGTCGCGGGGATGAGAGAAATCGACGTTCCCTTCATTGCCTTGTCCGTTTGTCCCCGAAGGCATCCGGCCGTTTTGTCCGGCGTCACCGGAATCACGCCCTGCGGCCCGATCTCCACCGGTGTCACCATCTTTCACGAGGGCTACTCGGACCCGCTTTTTCTTTACAGGAGGGCGCCGTGGTGCCCGCACCTTGGGTGATTCCGATTTTGACTGATTCCGAGATTGCTCAAGATCGTCACCGTTTGTTTCTTCTCTGGGAGAAAGTGCTTGCTGTTCGTCGTTATCTGACATGGATGACTCCATTTATACAATTTACCAAAGAGGCAGGTTAACTTGCAGAATACAGAAAGAACTCAGAAATCTTTGTGCTATACTGATTTTTCCACTTGTTTGTAGAACCAAAACTATACTCATTCCAAAAAATGGTGTCAACCCGGCGGGGAGATCACCCTTTTTTCTGTTGCGAAATCGGCTCGATCACCGGTATCGCCTGCTTCCGGAGCTGCTCCAGAGACCCGGAAAAGACATCAAGAGAATCGCTGTTCCGAACCATTTCACAGCGCCCCTCAAAGACAACACCCTCGGCGATGCGGACCTTCCCCGCCCGGACATTCCCGTAGACCACACACCCGGGAAGCATCTCGATCTCTGCTGTAGCCTCGATGTTTCCGTGCACCGTCCCGCCAACGATAATGTTTTTTGCGCGAACGTCGGCGCGAACCGAAGCCTCGGCAGCGATATAAAGAAATCCCTGGGCCTCGATCTCACCCTCATACTCCCCGAAAAGCGTAACCGACTCCTTGAATCGAAGCGTTCCGGCAAAGCGGGTGCCCTTTCCAAGACGGCTTACCGTCTCCTGTATGGATCTGGGATCAATATGATGAGCCATGGTGCTTCCTTTGCTTACTGGTCGTGCCTGTCGTTACTTGCTGGTCATGACGAAGACTCCGTCCCAGTCTTCCGGAGGAGGATTGTCCTCGTAGAGAAGACACCTCTCCAGGTACACTCGGGAAGGCCCGTCTTCGGGATCAACCTCCAGAGCCTGGGAAAAGAAATCCTTCGCGGCAGAAAACTCCATAAGCTTATAAAGCTTTCTGCCCCGCGAGAAGAGATCCAAAACGCGCTGCTTCTCCTCAGTGATCATTTCACCTTCCTGGCGGGAACTCCCTGAACAGCCATAGCCGCGTGTTTGCGGAACTTGCTCTCCAGGTCTTCCAGAGATATCTCCTTCGACTTCAGCTCGTCCCCTTGGGTCTGCAATTCCTGAACTTCATCCTCCAGGCCCTCCACAGTAGCCAAAGCCTCGGCTGTCTGAGCCAAGACCAGCTCCACAAAGGACCGGACCGTCTCGGGATTTGTCACATCGAGTGCTTTGGCAGCATCGTTCAGACCCTGAATCGGGTTCTTGATGTGTCGCGTAAAATAGGCGAGCGAGTTATTCAGGGAATCAACCAGGGCGAGTCGTCGCTCCCGCCGGGCAACCTGGCGCGAGAGTTCCCTCTGACGAAGAACTGCCTGGATTCGCGCAAGGACTTCGGAAAAATTGTAAGGCTTTGTAATGTAGTCTTCAATACCGAGCTCAAACCCCTCAATTTTGTCCTCTACCTCGTCCATGGCAGAAAACATGATGATCGGTGTGGCCGATACCTCGGCGTAATCAGGATTCTGCTTTACCAGCCGGGTTACCTCCCAACCGGTTCGGCCAGGCAGGATATTGTCCAGCAGCACCAGATCCGGCTTCTCCCGAAGGATCTGTTCCAGGGCCTCGTCACCGTCCCCGGCAGTTACAACGGTGTAGCCCAAACGGGAAAGCATCACCTCAAAAAAATCAACGTTTATGTGCTCGTCATCAACTACCAGGATTTTCGGTGTATTCTGCGCCATGGCTCATTGTCCTACGTTCATCTGCGATTTGTCAATCTTGCTGTAGCCGGCCGCGCTCTGACCGCAGGCGCTTCCGGTGCAGCCAGAAGGAGGCCCCCATCGCCGGAGGAGTCAGAGCAAGGAAGACCCAGGCAAGCCAATCACCCCAGGCGGTGTAGAGAGTTGTCCGTTCGTAATATACAGGAACATCTCCCGCCAGAAACCCCTCCACGAAGGGAGGATAGAGATCCAGGAGCACTCCATTGGGATCAATAATGGCGGTCATACCGCCGTTGGTACTACGTACCATGCTGCGCCTGTTCTCCACAGCCCGAAAAACCGCCATTCCCATGTGCTGCATCGCCGAGGGCTCCGAGTAGGACCAGAGATCGTTGGTCAGATTGACGATCACCTGGGCCCCCTCCCGGACAATCTCCCGTGAAAGATACCCAAAGGTATCTTCAAAGCAGATGGGGGTGGCAAAGCGGACCCCATCACTCTCGAAGACCGTCCACTCCTGCCCCTGCTCCCAGAAGTTCGTATTGCTTTCTACCAGCATGCGGTGCATCCAGGGCAACCGGTCCTGGTAAGGAAAATGTTCCGTGAAGGGGACCAGATGTATTTTTCGATACGTTCCGAGGAGCTCGCCGCCGGGAGCAAAATGCAAGACGGCGTTGTAATCCTGCCGCTCCATCTCCCCCCGGGGTGTGCGAACCAGCTGCCCGTCGCTATTCCCTATCACGAAGGGAACGCTCTGGCGAGACAGGTACCGCCGCAACTCCCGCACCAGCTCGTAGCGTTGCTGATCCTGGCGATAGCGGGTATGAAAGTCGATGGAAGGGACAAAGGAGGTCTCCGACCAGACCACGATCTCCGGATCAGCTTCGGCGATTGCCCGGTCGCTCTGGCGGAGAAGAATTTCCAGGCTCTCCTCGTAGACACGAAACCCGCCTACCCAGGGATCGACATTTTGCTGGATCAAGGCGACCTTCCACTGTCGCACGCCGTCGTAGTTCACTGGCGAGAAGATGCCATAGACTAGGGAAACCACCATCAAGAGCGCGTAACAGAGCAACTCGGGACGACGGGCTCGTCCAGCCCGGACAAGACTGCGGGAGAGCGAGAAGCGAAGACGATGCCAGCCAGGAAGCCCGGCACCATCACCCGCACCCCCCTTCCGGACAGAAAAATCCCGAAAACACTGGGCAAGAAAAAACGAGGGCATCACCACCAGAAGGGAGACGATCCAGACCCCCCCCAGATCGGCGATCTGAATAAGCAGCGGTGCGGGAAAGAGGGCGTACCCCATAATGCCGTAGGCATAGCCGAGAAACCCCTGGGTTCGCAGATACTCATAGGAAAGCCACAGCAGGGTCTGGAGAAGAAAGGTCATTCTCCCTCCCCAGCGGTCGGCTACCCAGAGGGCAGGAAAGAGAAGAAAGAAATACCCGGCATAGATAACGGGAACGATAAAGATTGCCAGGGGATGAAACGTGGCAAGCCAGTAATTAAAAAGCGCGTAGGCGAGAAAGCCGTAGAATACCCCATAGAGTGGCGTGAGCCACCATTTCATTCGGTGGACGGCAACGGCCACAGGGACCAACGCTACAAAGGCAAGGGGATACGCGCCGAAGCGGACAAGAACGTTGGGAAAAGCCGCCGCAAAGAGGACCGCCCCCAGAACCAGAAGCCCGGTAATCTGACCATGATGCTTCCAGGCGACGGCATCCTTTTTTGGGGAGGCGCCTCTCGAGAGAGCGCTTTTTGAGGAAGAACCTTTCGAAGCGCCCCCCCTCAAGCCGGGGCCTGCCGGGCGGGAGGTTTTCTTTTTCTTTGGCACGATGTTTCTACCCACAAGAGAAGTGCTAAAATTTGCAAGGTGTTGGCGAACCCCGTCAAGAACCGCTGGTCGCAGCCAGCGACGGTACAATCAGCTCCTGAGAGGCCAGCTCGCCTCTTTCAACTCTTTCCCCGGACGAAAGATTACAACGCCGTGGTTTTTTACCGCCACGGGCTCCCCCGTTTTCGGGTTCCTCGCGTGCTGGCGCCCTTTCCGGGTGCGGATTTCGAACGTTCCAAAGCCACGGAACTCTATCACCTTGTCGCTCACCAGGGCAGTCTTTACCTCCCCGAAAAACGCATCAATGATTGAGTGAATATCTTTTTTGCTTACATCCACCGTCTCGCTTATCCGCTCGACGATTTCTGCCTTGGTGACCTTGGAATCCGCCACAACCGCCCCCCTGCCGCTTAGGCCTGGAGACTGTTTACTTTGCGTGCAAGGCGGGATTTTTTCCGTGCCGCCGTGTTTGCGTGGTACACACCTTTGCCGGCAGCGGTATCAACGAGCTTGGCGAAATCCCGCAAGGCCCCCTCTGCTGCTGCCTGATCATTCTGCTCAACTGCGTCCAGAACCCGCTTTACGCTTGTCCGAACCCGACTCCGTACACTCTTGTTCAATATGCGCCGCTTTTCGCTCTGACGATAGCGTTTTGCGGCGGAACCCTTTGCGATCAAATGATGTATCCTCCGGATAAAATTGGGTAATCTAGGAGACCGTAGCAAATATCGGAGGGACCTGTCAACTTCAACCTTAACATAGCAGCTCCTTTCCTTGTAGAATGATCCCCCGATGGCCACTATTCTACTTCTTGTACTTGTCTTTGCCCGCCTGCTCTGGTGGGATCTGGGTGACAAAATTCGTATTTGCCTGAGCTGGAACCTCGCCAGGCGGCACATTGACCGCCACGTCTCGGAAAGGGCACGCAAACTCTTTTCTTTGGCCCGTTTCACCTTAGGCTTGAAAATGGATCTGGATTTCGATGATTCCAGGCTACCCGATCAGATGATCCTTCTGGCTAACCACCAAAGCGTGATGGATATCGTGATCATTATGGCTGCCTTCCGCCACCACTCGGTGAAGTTCGTCGCCAAAGGCGAACTTCGGCGCTGGTGCCCCACCGTTTCGCGAGTTCTCCGGATTCAGCGTCACGCCCTGATCCCGCGCAAGGGAGACTACTCCCTGGCAATGAAAGAGATCGACCGCATGGCAGGATCACTCCGGGGCCGGGAATGCCCGGTAATTTTCCCCGAGGGAACCCGATCCCGCGATGGAAACCTTCTGCCGTTCCAGAGTGGAGCGGTCCGGCGCATTCATAACCGGGCACCCCTGCCGCTGGTAGCCCTCGCTCTTGAGGGAGGCGGCCGCTTCTCCCGGGTTCAGGATGTCCTGACCATGCCCCGAGGCCACCGCTACCGCATCACTGTGGCAAAGGTTTTTCCGCCGGCTCAGGGAAAGAGAGAGATCCTCGCCCAGGTTGAAGAATCCCGGCACGCCATCGATCAGATCCTGCGGAACTGGCGGAGCCAGGATTGATCAAGGAGTTCAGAACCCTCACCCCCCTGTTGCGACGCTATCGCAGGGCCTACGCGGCAGGAGTTCTTTCTCTCCTGATCACCAGCGGCGCCCAGTTGCTGATCCCCTTCTACGTGGGAAGTTCAATCGACCTGCTCCTCGATGGCGGGGGAGCAGGTGCAGTCGCGCGACCCATGGGGCTTCTTCTGATCACCGCCATAATAATCGCCATCACCCGGTTCGGTTGGCGCTTTTTCATTCACGGCAGCAGCCGCCGAATCGAGGCAGAACTCCGGGAAAACCTCTATCAACAGCTTTTATTGCTTTCACCGGAGTTCTACAACCGAACGAAGACGGGCGATATTATGGCACGGGCCACAAACGATATGAGAGCCATTCGCATGGCCACGGGCATAGCCCTGGTAGCCTTTATCGATGGACTTTTCATGACCGTGGCCATTTTGGCGATCCTCTTCAGCCGGAACCCCCGGCTCGCCCTGGTCACAATCATCCCCCTCCCGATCATCACGGGTCTCATCATTTTCCTGGGAGAGCGTATTGGAAAAGGATTTCGCGCCGTCCAGGAAGGATTCTCCCATCTAAGCGATCAGACCCAGGAAGTTCTCAGCGGCATTCGTGTCGTTAAAGCTTTTGGGAAGGAGCCCTTCTTCCTCTCCCGTTTTGCCGATGCGAACGATCGATACCAGCAGCAAAACATGAACCTTGTCAAAATCTGGGGGCTCTTTTTCCCTCTGGTAAGCTTTCTCTCGGGCATGACCCTCCTGATCCTGCTCTGGTTCGGAGGAGAGGCTCTTCTTGAAGGGTCTCTCACGGCGGGCGACTTCGTGGCAACCCTGGGATACCTGCAAATGCTGACCTGGCCCATGCTTGGGGCAGGCTTTACGGTAAACATGCTCCAGCGTGGAGCGGCCTCGCTCTCCCGGATCAACGAAATTCTCCACACCACGCCAGACATCGCATCTCCGCCGGGAGGACGATCGACCTGCCCCGAGGGGTCACTCTCGGTGCGAAACCTCTCCTTTTCCTTTCCCGATCAGGAATCACCCGCACTCCAGGAAATCTCCCTGGAGCTACCTGCGGGCGGAATACTCGGCATACTGGGTCGCACAGGAAGCGGAAAGTCCACACTCATAAGCCTCTTCCCGCGCCTGCTCTCCCCTCCTGAGGGAACGGTCTTTCTCGACGGGACCGACGTGACGCAGTACGACCTGAACACCCTTCGGGGTTCTTTCGGGATCGTCCCCCAACGGACGTTTCTCTTCTCGGCGACGGTGCGCGAGAATATCCGCTTTGCCCGACCCCATGCATCGGATGCAGCGATCCGCCATGTGGAAGAGCTGGCCGCCCTGGATCAGGATATCGGCGAATTCCCCCAGGGGTGGGACACCCTGGTGGGAGAACGAGGAGTAACTCTCTCAGGGGGGCAACGCCAACGGATCGCCATAGCCCGGGCCCTCCTGCCCGACCCCCCGATTCTTGTTTTGGACGATTCCCTCTCGGCGGTGGATACCCGCACGGAGGAGCGACTCCTTCAGCGGATACTCCAGGAACGTCAGGGGAAAACCACCATTATTGTCTCCAACCGCATCTCCACCCTCAAGTTTGCCCGGGAAATCCTCGTCCTCGAGGATGGGCAAGTTTCGAACCGGGGGTCTCACCAGGAACTTCTGGCCATCCCCGGCTTATACCGGGATATCGCACGGCTCCAGCAACTTGAACATATCGGGGAAGGCCCATGATTCACCACCAGGACGAGACGATAATCGCCAGCTACGACTTTGGATTAATCCGGCGGATTGCCCGCTACGCAGCACCCTTTCGGGGCCTCATAGCCGCTACCCTGGTCTGCCTCGTGGTGGCTACGGCGGGGGAGGTCCTTCTGCCGGTGATCATTCAGAGGACGATCGATCACCATATCATGGAGCACTGGAACCGCCTGGACGAATCAGCGCTGGGGCAGATCGCTTCACCCGGAGAAACCCGCACCATAAACGGAGCGATCTATCTGCGGGAAGATCGCCTTGACAGGATACCCCGGGCAATCCGCGATGATTTACGCGAACAGGGCCTTCTCTCCCGGGAATCCTTCACCCTTATTCCCAAAGACGTGGCGAAAGAACACCCGGAGATTCTGGAGGCCCTGGGCCCTTCCCTGCGAGACAGCGATCACCGATGGATATCCTTCCCCCGCAGTGCTCTGGAGCCCCTCTCGGCCCGGGAACGCCGGGCACTCCTTCAGCACCAGATCCAGGGCCTTCACCGCCAGGGCCTGCTCTTCCTGGGCGTATTGCTGGCAGTCCTCGTCGGCGCATTTGGCCAGGTCTACCTCACAGCCTTCACAGGCCAACTGGTGATGAAAAAACTTCGCCATGACCTCTTCAGCCATACCCTGGCGCAGCACCTGGGGTTCCTGGGAGATCAACCTGTGGGCCGCCTGGTCACGCGCATTACGAACGACGTCGAGACGATCAACGATCTCTTCACCTCTGTCCTGGCGGAACTGGCGCGCAACGTGAGCCTTATGTTCGCCGTGGTGGTGACCATGTTTGCCCTCAACCCCCGTCTGGCCACAATAACACTGGTCAGCATGGTTCCGGTTCTCTTCATCACCGATATCATTCGACGGAAGGCCAGGGAAGCCTACCGGGCGGTACGCCATGCCGTGAGCGACCTGAACGCCTACCTCTCGGAACACGTTTCAGGGATGGAGATTGTCCAGATCTTTGTCCAGCAAAAACGAAGCAACCAGGAGTTCACCCGGAAAAACGAGACCCTCACAAAGGCGAATCTCGCGGAGATGCAGGTCTTTGCCGTGTTCCGCCCTCTGGTGGATTTCATGTCCAGCACGTCCCTGGCAGTGGTGATCTTCTTTGGAGCAACTCTTCTCCAGGCCGAGATCGTCTCCCTGGGTGTTCTGATCGCCTTCACAAATTTGATCCGGCGATTTTACATGCCCGTCATGACCATATCGGAGCAGTTTACGCTACTTCAAAGCGCCATGGCGGGAAGCGAGCGGGTCTTTGATCTTCTTGATCAGGACCAGCGGATTCCCGATACCGGCAACAGCCCTCTTCCGGTACAGTCCGTTTCCGGGGCTGTAGAGTTCAGGGATGTCCACTTCTCCTACCGGCCGGGCGAACCCATCCTGAAAGGTGTTTCCTTCAGGGCACGCCCGGGAGAATTAATCGCTCTGGTGGGCTCCACAGGGTCGGGCAAGACGACTGTCATCAACCTTCTGACTCGTCTCTGGGATGTGACCGGGGGATCGGTCCAGCTCGAGGGACGGGATGTGCGGGATTACCGTCTGGCGGAGCTCCGACAGGCCGTGCAGCAGATACAACAGGATGTTTTTCTCTTTAATGACACGATCCGCAACAACATCACCCTTGGGAAGGATGTCGCCGACGAAAAAGTACTGGAGGCCTGCCGAGCCGTGCAAGTAGCGGCCTTTATCGAGGGGTTACCCCAGGGCCTCGATACGCCTCTCACCGAGGGGGGGAGCAACATCTCCGCCGGGCAACGCCAACTCCTGGCCTTTGCCCGTGTCCTGATACACGATCCACCCGTGCTGGTCCTGGACGAGGCGACCTCCAGCATCGATAGCGAGACCGAGAAAAAACTTCAGCAGGCCGTTGATACGATCACCCGGGGACGGACATCCCTGGTTGTAGCCCACCGCCTTTCGACGATTCAACACGCCCATCGTATCCTGGTGCTCTCCCGGGGCGAGCTTGTCGAGTCAGGAACCCACCAGGAACTTCTGGATCGGGACGGACTCTACGCTACACTCCATCGATTTCAATTTGACCATCCATCTCATCAGCAGAGAGGGCCTGCGCCGCCTCGGGACACCCCTCAGGATTAAGGACCCACTCCACGGAACGTCGACGATCTTTTTTCTTGCCCTGGGGAACACTCTGACGGTGCAAGGAACAAACAGGAACGGTGAGATGCTGCCCTTCGGTCCCGGAAAGCCGGACCTGGCCATTGAGAATGTTGATCTCCTGGACCTTGAGAACCGCCTCGTCAAGCTCCACCAGCGCCCCTTCCCGGGGATATTTTCGGCGCTCTTCTTGATAAAACTGGTGCTCGTAGGAGAGACAGCACAGAAGACGGCCACAGGGGCCGGAGACTTTCATGGAGTTCAGGGAATAATTCTGATCCTTGGCCATGCGGATCGACACCGGCGGAAGCTTGTCTGATATGCCGTTGCAACAGAGCCGACGCCCGCAGATGCCCATCCCTCCGATTATTCTCGTCTCATCGCGCACGCCAATCTGACGCAACTCAACCCGCACCTGAAAGATTCCCACCAGGTCGCGGACGAGCATCCGGAAATCGACCCGGTGGTCGGAGACAAAGAAAAAGAGCAACTTTGACTTATCCAGGGTATAATGGGCGCTCACAACATGCATATCGAGCTTATGGGATTCAACCCGTTCCGCACAGGTTCTGGCTGCGTCCCTGGCCTGCAAATCCTGCTCACGATAACTTTCAAGATCCCGCTCCTGGGCAACTCGTACCGCCTTGAAGCAATCCTTGTACTTTTTCCGCGTTCCTTCCTGGACCGTCCCCAGGACAACACCGAGATCTATTCCGTAACGCCCCTCGTAGACAATCCTGGTTTTTGGTTCTACGGGAAGATCCCCACAATCGCAGAGATCGGTTTCGCGACTGTGCATATTTCGCACGACGTAATCCATCGAATACTCCTCACATTTTCCTGCGCTACTCACGGCCGGACCCTTGACCGGTGTCACTGAAAGAGATCGACCAGCATTCCCTCGATCTCCTCAAGACGAGAGAGGATCTCGAGTTGCTGAGACTGGGTCCGCTGGAGCCCCTCCAGAAGCCGCTCCACGGAACGATTGATCTCTGTAATTAGATAATATCGTTTGCGGGAAATCAACCCCGGACCGGATTCGTGGATCTCAACACTATTGGCCTGAGCAAGAACTTTGCCGACAAAGCGGCGAACAGCCTCCCGATATTGCTGCACGGCCGAATAGGTCCGTTCGTCGAGAAGCCGTTGCCCCGCCAGATGAACCGCATCGAAGAGTTCTTCCGTGGGGGCGTCGACCCCGGGCAACCCCGCAAGCGGATGAGAACCTCCTGCCTGGTCGACTTCGGAGGCCGGAGGTTGCTCCAGCCCCCGTGCGGCCTCGGCCGCCAAGTGCCGATCAAAGGACTGTTCCCCAACCTCTCCCTTTCCGGAAGAAGCGGTTCCACGCAGACGGCGCCGGGAAGAGACCGGTTGCTTTGGCCGAATCGGTTCCATAGGCCTGTCAGAGGTTTCCCACGGGAAGACGGCGACGCCCGGAGCGACGCTTTCTTCGGTGAGAACCTGCCTCGGAGACGGTCTTTTCGCCAGCCGGCACGGTCTGACGGGGATCTTTCTGCTCGACTCCGCGAAGGTGCACAGCCCCGTCCAGGATAACCCCTGAATCCGCGATAAGGCGGGGAGCAAAAATGTTCCCGAGAACCATGGCGGTCTCCAGAAGGATCACTTTCTCACTGGCGTAGATGGTACCACGAAAGACACCGCCGATTACCACGGTAGCCGCATCGATTGTGCAATCTGCCCTGCCCCCGCGACCGACGATGACTCTTCCCGAGGTCTTTACGCCTCCGCTGAAATCGCCATCGATTCGCAGGAGTCCCGAGACATCAATCTGCCCCTTGAAAAAGGTGCCTGCGCCGACGATGGAGTTTACCAGAGTTGATTCAGTTACCGCCATGTCTCCTGCCTTTCCCCGCGAGCTCTTCCACCGTCATCATAATGTTCTCCAGCTGATCACATTCTCCGGCGATCAAGGCGGCTTCGTATCTTGAGGAACGCCGCAGGATCAACCACATCGGTACCGATTTTCACGACAAAGTCCAGGCCGGGCTCTGGTGAAAGACCGCTGTTTCCCACAGAACCGATCTCCTCTCCCTGAAGGAGGTCTTGCCCCTCCCGAACGGCTACCCTCTGAAGGTGGGAATAGCGCGTCCGAAAGCCGTATTTATGACGAAGATAGACGTAGAGTCCGTATTCCGGATCGTAGCCCATCTCTACAACTCGACCGTTGGCGCTGGCTACCACAGGACTTCCCGGAGGAGCAGCAATGACCGTGCCCTTATGAATATACCAGGCGCCGGTTATGGGATGAATGTTCGGACCGAACTCTCGCAGAACCCGGCCAACTCCGCCCCCCACGGGCCAGAGGTTGGGAATATCCGATAACAGTTCTTCCCGGGATCGAAGAACCCGCTGAATTTCCCGCAGGGGTTCCAGAGAATCGCCCAGCCGCTCCGACAAGTTCCGTAAATCCTGGATTTCCCGGGCTCTGTCGTCGGCCACCACCTGCAAATCCGAGAACTCTGCCAGATCCCCCCGGGTGACGCCCGAGGTCTGAGCGGCATCGTGTCGTTCCACTCCCAGGCTGTTCAGGGTGTCGACCATCTCCTCATCGAAGGCATGGGCCACGCGAAGCACTTTCTGGATCTCCCGTATTGTTGTTTCCAGATCAACCTGGCTTTGGGAGATCTCTTCTGCCTGGGATTCCACCATTGCCCCGGTGCCGATACGGACACTGGAAAGATAGAGAAAAGAGGCAACCAGGAACAGGCCCGCCAGCAAAAGAGTACCCAGAGAGACAAGAGATATTTGAAAGTTGAAGACGCTCCGCTCCGAGTGAGGGATAAGCATGATCGTAAAACGTTGCGTCAGGATTTTCCGGAAACGCCAACCTCCCTTTCCGGGGCCCCTCTGGATTCGGCGGTTTTTTCGGCTGGTATCGTGTGCCATGCAAATATGTTCCGTTGCGCTACGGTACCACAGGGGCCCGGTACCGTCAATCTTGCCACCTGTCCGCCGGCACGGCCGCCCCGAGCCTCTCGGGGTTATGGATTTCTGCCAGGATCCGCCGGAAGAGGTTTTTTTCCGGCAGCTTGACCTTGCCCGCTGCCGGTGCTATGGTTGCCGTGTCCATCAGGACAAATATCTTTTTTTTTTAGGTACCCAGTATGAGATTATTTGATACTCATGCTCACATCGGGTTGATCGATGAAGACCCGATAGAGCAATTGATCGTAGTACAGGAAGCTCGCCACGAAGAGATTGAGGGAATTCTCAGTATCTGTAATAACGTGCGTGATTTTTTCGGCATCTACGAAAATCTGAAAACAGCCTCAAATGTTTACTTTGCCGTGGGGGTCTCTCCCTCGGAAGTGACGAATCCAGGCCGTGACTGGGAATCGCAGATCGAGAAAGGGCTGGAGCTTCCCCGCGTTGTTGCGGTGGGAGAAACTGGCCTGGACTATTACCGCAGGTTCGGCAACAAGGATTCCCAGATCGAGCTCTTTGTGCAGCAACTGGAGCTGGCCGATCGTCTGGACAAACCTGTGGTGGTCCACAACCGGGATGCGGGGAACGATGTCCTGGAGATCCTCCAGCAGAAAATTCCCTCTCGCGGAGCGGTCCTTCACTGTTTCTCGGAAAACTGGAGCTACGCCCAGAAAGCGCTGGAGTTGCCAATATACATCTCGTTTGCCGGGAACGTGACATATCGGAACGCCCGGAACCTCCATGAGACCGCAAAAAACATGCCTCTGGAACGGATGCTCATTGAGAGTGAGAGCCCCTTTATGGTGCCCGCCTCCCACCGGGGAGAGCGAAACCGCCCCTCTTACCTCCCGGAAACAGCACGCTTTCTGGCAGACCTTCGAGGAATATCGGAAGAAGAGCTCTCGGAAGCCCTGTACCAGAACAGCTGCCGCTTTTTCGGAATCGATCCTGCCCAGGGCCGCTGAGGCCTGAAGGCGATCCCTTCTCCGGGAACCCTGTTGCGGGCCGGGGAAGGGGTTCCTTGATCCCTCACAGTTTCTGATCTGTCACATCTGAGGGTATATCTCCCTTCTCATCAGCTATTCAGCTATGGCTTCTCGTAGTGATCCTGTAGCAGGGGAGGGATCCCCCCGAGGCGGGTGTCCAGCGAAGAATCTATTCAGGCTGGACCGTTCGGAAATACTCGTAGGTAAGAATCCCGGCAGCCACGGAGACGTTGAAGGAATCCACTGTTGTTCCTCCAGGGGCGCGGTCAGGGATGCTGACCGTCAGATCAGAAAGAGCCGCTGCGCCCGGGGAGACGCCCTTCCCTTCAGCTCCGAGAAGGAGAACGGCCGCAGAATCGAAGGGAACCTCCGGCAGGGGCGTTCCCCCCGCATCGGCGGCATAGACCCACCATCCGGCACGCTTGCACTCTCTCAAGGCGGAGGCAAGATTGGGAACGACCGCCACGGGAACTTCGTCCGAGGCTCCTGCGGAACTACGCCGCACCCCATCGCTGTCCAGGACGCTTCGGCGCGCTGGAACAATCACCAGCGGAACACCCATGAGATAGGCCGTGCGCAAAATTGCTCCCACATTATGGGGATCTGTCACATGGTCCAGCGCCAGGATAGGCCCGGTGCTTCCCGGCGGGGTGCGCCGAAGCCAATCCTTGAGCGAAACCACGCTGCTCCGGGAAGGGCTCTCGCCGAGTTCCAGGGCCGCTCCCCTTGCGGAGGAACCTGCCCGCTTGCGCAACCACTCCCCCGAGACAGTTTTTACCCCCACCCCCCGAGATCGCGCCAGTCGCTGAAGATCGCCATTCCGGCCACGCAGATCGGTAAGATAGAGAACTGCCCCGGGCGCTTCGCGCTGGAGAGTCGCCTCAATAGCATGACGGCTGGTAATCCAGGACATATTCAGTTCTCTCCGTATCGGCGGACCAGATCCACCTGGCCGTCATGATTGGTATCCCGATCGAAACCTTTTACGTGAACACCATCGTCCATAAAGACCCACAAATCGATGTTGCCATCAAAGTTGGTATCAATCTCCTGCCGCTTTAGCAACCCCTGGGAGTAAAAATAAAAATTATCCATGATTCCATCGTGATTGTGATCCACTGCCTCGTACTTTTTCTCACCCGAGTCATCAAGTCGCAAGGCATAGTCGGTGACACCGTCGTTGTTCCGGTCTCCCAATATCCATCCTGAGCCATAGTCCTCTGGAAGCCAGAGAGGAAACTCACCATCACCAGCAGAGAGAAAGCCCGAAGCAATGACAAGGAAAAAAATTGCCAGGACCGCCACCAAAAGACTTTTTCTATACTTCACTGTGCCCCCTGGTGCGCATTATCGGACGTTTCCTCGGGGCGGTTGAGCGCCCCCGCCGCCAGACGGGGGGCACACCCTCGCTCGGGCGGGCTTGCAAAGACCTCGCCCCGAAACGCTAGAGCTCTTTCAGGGGAATCGGTTCGGGCTGGAGCTCTTCTCCTTCAAGGCGGGAAAACTCGCGGAGGAGTTCCTTTGCCTTGCTGGACATCCGTGCAGGCACAACAACGCGCAACTTGATATACATATCCCCTCGCCGGTTGGCACTGTTGGGAACGGGGATACCCTCGTTGCGCAGACGAAGGATCTTTCCATCCTGGGTTCCTGCAGGAACCTTAACTTTTACGCGTTTTCCGTCCAGAGTCGAGACCTTGAGTTCGGCCCCCAGAGCTGCCTGGGTGATGCTGACAGGAACAGCACAATAGAGATCATAGTTATCTCGCTCGAAGTGTTTATGAGGCTGGATATGGATCACCACGTGAAGATCGCCAGCCTCCCCACCGCCCCGGGGCGCATCGCCCTGACTGGGGATGGTAATCCTCTGACCGTGAGACACGCCAGCCGGTATGGTCACCTTGATCCGCTGCCGCTTTTTCTTGACGCCCGATCCGGCGCAACTGCTGCAGGGTTCTTCAATGACCGTTCCTGCTCCCTGGCAGGACGGGCACACCGAAGCGACAGAGAAAAAGCCGCTGCTTCGCCGGACTTGCCCCGCACCTCCACAGGTGGGGCAGGTCTTGCGCCCGCTTCCCGCCGAAGCCCCCGAGCCATTACAGACATCGCAAGATGCCTCGCGTTCGTAGAGAATCTCTGCCTTTGTTCCGAAAGCCGCATCGGTAAAGGGAATCTGGAGGTCGTAACGAAGGTCAGCCCCACGGGACCGCCCCCGGCCGGAAGAACGCCCACGGCCTCCTCCTCCGAAAAAGGAACCGAAGATGTCCGAAAAATCACCAAAGACATCCTCGAAATCCCGGGAGGAAGAGAACCCTTGAGGCCCTCCTCCGCCAAGGCCATCCACACCGGCAAAACCGAACTGGTCGTAGGCCTGTCGCTTTTCAGGGTTTGCCAAGACCTCGTAGGCCTCGGCAGCTTCCTTGAAGCGCTCCTCGGCCCCGGCATCCCCGGGGTTTCTGTCGGGATGGTTCTGAACGGCAATCTTGCGATAGGCTTTCTTCAAATCTTCTACCGAGGCGTCCCGGCTTATGCCGAGCACCTCGTAGTAGTCACGTTTTGCCACAGACCGCTCCGCTTGAATCAGCTTTTGGGATCGTCATCGTCGACAACTTCGTAGTCAACGTCCTCGACGTTATCGGAGGATGTACTGGAAGATCCACCGGAAGCACCATCACCCGCAGCTTCGGCCCCTTCACCGGCAGCTCCGGCATCGGCCTGGCCTGCTTTATAGGCCTCTTCTGCAAGCTTGTAGGCGGCCTGCTTCAGCTCCTCGATCTTTGCCTTGGTAGCCTCTACATCGTCACCGTCCACCACATCTTTCAGGGCCTGAATCGCCTGCTGGATTGTATCCTTGTCCTCCTGGGATACCTTGTCCCCGAAATCGCCAAGGGATTTTTCGGTGGAATAGATCAGGCTGTCGGCTTCGTTTTTGGCGTCGATCTTCTCTTTCAGCTTTCGGTCCTGCTCGGCATTCTCTTCAGCGTCCTTCACCATCCGATCAATTTCATCTTCCGAGAGACCACTGGAAGACTCGATACGGATCTTCTGCTCCTTGTTGGTAGCAGTATCCTTGGCCGAGACATGGAGAATGCCGTTAGCGTCGATATCGAAGGCAACTTCAACCTGGGGAACTCCCCGGGGTGCCGGAGGGATACCCACCAGATCAAAACGCCCCAAGGTCCGGTTCTGACTTGCCATTTCCCGCTCACCCTGGAGGACATGAATCGACACGGCCGTCTGGTTATCTGCAGCGGTGGAGAAGATCTGACTCTTCTTTGTGGGAATGGTGGTATTTCGCTCGATCAGTTTTGTAAAGACACCACCCAGCGTCTCGATACCCAGCGAGAGAGGCGTCACATCCAGAAGGATCATGTCCTTCACATCTCCGCCCAGAATTCCTCCCTGGATTGCTGCACCCATGGCAACGACCTCGTCGGGGTTTACACCTTTATGGGGATCCCGCTTGAAGATTTCTTTCACGATCTGCTGGACCGCAGGTATCCGCGTTGAGCCGCCAACCAGGATCACCTCGTCGATGTCCTCCGGCGAGAGGCCGGCATCCTTCAGGGCCTGCACGCAGGGACCTTTTGTTCGCTGCACCAGGTCAGCAGCCATCTTTTCGAAGGCGGCTCTGTTCAGCGTGTACTGGAGGTGCTTCGGTCCGCTCGCGTCGGCGGTGATGAAGGGGAGGTTTATGTCAGTGCTCTGGGTGCTGGAGAGCTCACGCTTTGCCTTCTCGGCTGCCTCCTTGAGCCTCTGGAGGGCCATGCGGTCCTTGCTCAGGTCGATCCCCTGCTCGCTCTTGAACTGATCCACGAGCCAGTCGATGATCTTTTGATCGAAGTCATCCCCACCCAGGTGGGTATCTCCGTTGGTGCTCTTGACCTCGAAGACTCCATCTCCGAGTTCAAGAATGGAAATATCGAAGGTTCCCCCGCCAAGATCGTAGACAGCAATTTTTTCTTCTTTGGCCTTGTCGCCAAAGCCGTAGGCCAGGGCAGCCGCAGTGGGCTCGTTTACGATCCGTTTCACATCAAGGCCAGCGATCTTTCCGGCATCTTTTGTTGCCTGACGCTGGGAATCGTTAAAATATGCCGGGACGGTGATAACCGCCTCGGTCACGGTCTCGCCCAGGTAGTCCTCGGCGGTCTCTTTCATCTTCTGGAGGATCGCTGCCGAGATCTCCGGCGGAGAGAGATGTTTTCCGTTCACATCGATCCGGACGCCGTCGTTAGCGTCTTTCTGGACATGGTAGGAGACCATGCCGATCTCTCCCGACACCTCGCTGTAGCGACGCCCCATGAAGCGCTTGATCGAGAAGATGGTGTTTTCCGGGTTGGTAACCATCTGGTTTTTGGCAGGCTGCCCCACGAGGCGTTCCAGGGAATCACCTTTTTTTGTGAAAGCCACCATGGATGGCGTTGTTCGCTGGCCCTCAGCGTTCTGCAGGACCTCAGCCTCCCCGCCCTCAATCACTGCTACACAGGAGTTGGTCGTACCCAAGTCAATTCCAATAATCTTGCCCATACACGTATTCTCCTCAAGAGTTCTAAAAATCAGCCTTTACCCGGCGTCGAAACTTTCACCCTGGCTGCCCGCAACACCCGATCATGAAGCATATACCCTTTTTGGTACTCCTCCAGGACCATCGATGTCTCGTCCTCATCGCGAGGCTCTGCGGTTACCGCCTCATGCTTCTGCGGATCAAACTCCTGACCCTCCGAGTCAAGCCGCTTCAAACCCCACTTCCGCTCAAGCATGTTGACAAGTTGCTTCTCTATGAGCACAACTCCATCGTGAAAGGCATCGTAATCACGGGATTCCTCCGCCGAGGCAATCGCTCTTTCAAAATCATCAATGACCGCTGTCAAGTCAAGCAACAACTGCTGGTTTGCAAAACTGACGGCGTCTTCCTTGTCACGAATCATCCGTTTCCGGTAATTCTCCGTGTCAGCCTGCTTTCGCAGATACTGATTCTTTAGTTCAGAGTTTTCTTTCTGAAGCTCTTCCAGTTGCTTTTTCAGTTCCGCTGTTTCCTTTGCGTTCTGATCCGCTTTCGGATCTGCTTCCTGAGCTGCTTCCTGAGGGGCATCGCCCTTCCCGTCGGCACTGTGGAGGTCTTCCCCGACAGGTCGTTCTGCGGAAGAGGCATCCCCGGAAGAAGGTTGCGTCTCCTGCTGCGACGGATTTCCTGTAGTCTCTCCGGCCTCCTGAAGAGGTTCCTCCTGAAGGTCTTGAGCGCGCAGGCTCTCCTGATCTGACATATTTCTTCCTCTGGTGTGTTCTATTGATTAGGGGAGAAGATACAATTTGAAAAGGGTACCGTCAAGTTTTCTCCACCTCTCCCGCGGCGATCTAGCGCCGCCCCGAGAGTTCCAGAATCAGCTCCACCTCACCTTTACTCATTTTGGTGGCCCGGGCGATTTCATCGACCTTCCACCCCTGGTGGGCCAGCTTCTGCACCGTTTCGCGGGCGCTCAGCGAAGGAGCCCCTCCACCGGGCGAGGTCGACTTCTTGCCCTCTTCTCTCATGAGGCTGCCCAGGAGCTTCACCTGCTCACCTGCATCGCGACGGATTTCCTCGAGCCGGGTCTCGGTGCGGGCAAGCCACTCCCGGGCAGTTTTCAGCTCGTCCATTCGCCGCTCGACATCGGCCAGCGTTTCGTTGAGGGAGGCCAGATTCTCCACGGCTTTTTCCGTTTCTTTGTGGTGAGAGGCGACCTGTTTTAGCTGCCCCGAGAGCTTGGCGATAAAGCCAGGGAACTGTTCTACCCGTTCCGTGAGGGTCGAGAGCTGGCCCCGGAGATCATCCAGGGATGCCCGGCTCTCTTCGAGACCATCGGTAGTCTCGTCGATCAGCGAACGCCGCCGCTCCAGGCGGTCAAACCTGGTTTCTACTTCCTGCTGCAGCTCGTCCAGGCTCCTGACACGGGCCGTGATCTCCTGAAGCTGATCGTCGCTGTTGCTGACCTGCTCAATCTTTGTCTCCACCGACTGGGCAAGGCTAATGAGCCGACGGTAGTCCTCCTCAAGGAGGTCGATCCGTCGCTTGTCGGCGGCAAAGCGCGCCATTTTCTCGTTCACCTCGCCGGACATTTTGCGGATCTTTCCGAACTGCCCCTCAATGTCCCGAACCTCTCCGCGCATTCCTTCCACACGGAGGATCTCGTTTTTCAGCTCCTCGATGTCATCCTGAAGCTGTGTTTTCAGTGAATCAGCCCGTTCAAAAATACCCGTTTGTTCGATAAAGCCGCGTTGCCGCTTGTCGATTTCCTGGAGGGTCGTCTCCAGGGTGCGCGCTTCTTCTTCAAGTTTGCCCAGAAGTTTCTCCCGCATCGCCGAAAACTGATCCCGGGTGTCTGCGATGAGGCCTCGGAACTCGGAGGACTGGTCCTCAAGACGTGCCGATATCTGCTTTTCGTGCTCCTCCGTCCGGGCACGCAACTCCTGGTAACGTCGGGAGAACTCTGCCAGAGCGGTCTCTCCCTGTTCTTCAAGCTGGGTTTTGAGACGAGTCACGTCTTCAGCGGTTTTGTCCAGCTCCTCCCGGAGTGCCCGGCGCTGATCCAGGGACTGATCAACCAGGTGTTCCCGCTCGGCAGCAAACTCCCGTTTCAGCTCCTGGATGTTATCCGAGAGGCGAACCCGTGCATCGGCCAGCTGGTTGCTCACCTCAGCGTCGCTGGAACGCAACTCGTTGAGAACTTTGGTTTGCCAGACCGCCACATCGCTTCTGGCAGCCTCCACCATCGCTTCCAGTTCGTCCTTGCCCGCCCCTACGGCATGACGAATTTGACCGACCTTTCCTTCCACCTCATTTTCAAAGTTTTTCAGTTCGCCCCTGATGCGGTCATCGAACTGCGAGAACTCCTGGCGAAAGGTCTGGTTCGATCGATCTTTCAGGGAGACAAGCTCCTCGGAAAGAGTTTCTTCAAAACCTGTCATGGATTGCTCCAGGGCGTCCATACGGGAACCGATTCCTCCGCGAAATGAATCCACCTGGGTATCGATCTTGGTGAGCTGACCGTTGGTACTCTCTTGAACCTCGTGAAGCCGGGCGCGCAGATCATCGGAATACTGCTCTTCCACAGCAGCACGGGACGCCTCGAACTCCGTTTGAAGTGTACCGAGTCTCTCATGGACCTCATCCCGCCAGCTTTCGATGCGGGACTCCATGGTGGCAGAACGATCCCGCAGATCGGCGAAGAATTCGTCTTCGAAGACTTTGAGTTTCTCACTCACGTTATCGTAGGCACGCTGTTTCAGCTCGTTCAATCCGCCCTCAAGCTCGCTCATGGAACCTCGAAGGTCATCCATCCCCTGAATGGCATCCTGCCGATCCTGCTCGCGAAGGGCCCGGAGCTCCTCGCCAAAGGCGAGGAAATCGCTGCGAACACGCTCGCTCACCCTGTCCATGGTGGATCGGAGGTTTTGCTCCAGCTCGTCCACGTCGTTATTAACCGCTTCGATCTTGGAGAACCGGTAGCCCAGGGATTGCTCGTAATCGGTTAGCCGGGAATCAACACTGGAGAGAACCCGCTGTTCCATTTCCTGCGCCGTTGTGTCGATGCGGCGGTCTGCACCGGTTCGGTACTCCTCGATCTTCCGGTCGATTCCGGCGCGGCCCTGATCAAGCAGCTCCTGAAGGCGGGAGAACTCTTCCCGGGCTGCTGCATCGAGTTCCTGGATCTGGCCCTGCCGTTCCTGAAAGGTCTCGGCCAACCGGGTCAGGCTCTCCTCATGGTGCTGACGGATTTCCTGGTATTGGCCTTCCTGGCTGGCCTCCAGAAGCTGGATCCGCTCATCCAGGGACTCTCTCGCCTGGGTGATGTGAGTGTCTATCTCGGTGGATACCCTGGTCAGGCGGTCCGAGATTCCGCCCATCTGTTCCTGTGCTGCCGAATCAAGCTGGCTGATCCGCTCGTCCAGATGCTTTCCGTGTGTTTCGAGACGCCCTTCCGTTTCGGCAATGTGACGATCCAGAGATTCCTTCTGGCTCTGCTCCTGTTGGAGAGCCCGTTCCAGCAACCTCTCTACCTGTTGATCCATCTCCTGAATTGTCTGACGGGTCTTCTCGCTCCACTCGTCGGCGCTCGCCCGGAGCTGGACAAACTGCTCCTGCATTGCCGAAGTTTCGGCTTCGCTATGATTCCGGACGGCTTCTACCTTCTGGTCAATCCGGTCCTGGAGAACAGCGATTTTCTCATCGGCCTCTTCCTCGAGCCGCCCCCTGGCGTCAGCGGTATACTGACGGACCGTGAGAAGGGCTTCTTCGGCGCGTTCCCGCCCGGTAACCTCGATATGCTCCCGCAGCGCTGCCAGAGCCTCTGTTTCCAGGGCAGAGCCCTTCTCGGCCAGTTCCTGCAGGCGGGCTTGAGTACCTTCCAGAAGCTCTTTCAGAGCGTTCCGAATCCCCTGATGCTGCTCCTCCCCCTCACTGCGGTGCCGTTCAAACTGTTCCTGCGACGACACAAGGATTTCGTCCATTTCCTGTCGGGCCGAGGAAAAGGCCCTCCGGGAGGCTTCGGTGGATTCAGAGATGTTTTGCTCCAGTTCGCCAAGAAGGCGATCGTGAAGCTCCTGGATCTCGACGCAGGCCTGGCGAGAGCGGCCCTCGGTTTCGGCCTGTATGCGGGCTGCATCCTCGGAAAAGTCCTGAACTCGCCCGGCAGCTGTCTCGACCCGGCTTTCCAGACCGTTAACCCGCTCTTCTGTCTCTGCAAGGATACGGCTCTCCACCTGATCAAGGCGCTGGGTGTTTTGCTTCTCGAAACCCGTAACGATCCCCGGCAGGGACCGCTCAAGCTCTTCTATTCGAGCCTGGGTTACTTTAATCCGTTTCCCCACCTTGTCGATGTACTCGCTCTCGTTCTGAACCCGCTTCAGGTTTTCCTCGGCCTGTTCGGTCATGGTGATCAGTTCTGTCAGAGCGGTTTCGTAGGCGCCCAGGCGGGTCCCAATCTGCTCGAGTCCTCCCGAGCGCGTGTTCAGGTCTGCCTCGATCGCCTGGATGCGTTTCAGGACCTCTTTGGCGGCCTTCTGGTGGACGTCAACCTCGATCCCGATATCTTTGAGCATGGTGACTTTTTCTGCCACGATCTCGTCCATCTCGCCCTGGACGCGCTCGACAAACCGCTTGACCTTTTCCAGAGACCGATTGTTGTGGTCCAGGCGGCGGTACACCGCCAAAGCCACTGCTACCACGAGCAAAATAATAATATCGCTTATGGAAAAACCCATACGCCCCCTCTTTTCGCGCTACCCGTTATCACCCTGTCTCCTGCAGCTTCTGCTCCCGGCATCATGATCGTGCAGAGACTCCTACCCGGTGTTCCAGCCATTCCCGAAGCGCAGAAAAACGGAAGAAGGAAAAATCAGCCTTCCCGGCAACAACGGGTTTTCTGGTGAGGTGGGCGGTTTGCATTCCTGCTGACGCAGCCCCCAGCACATCGTAATCATAACTGTTTCCTACGTAGAGGATCTCCTCGGCAGGAACCCCCAGATCATGGGCCAGTTTATCAAATGGCGCCCGATGGGGTTTGAGTGTCTCTGTCTCCTCCGAAGAGAAGGCTACATCCCATAGCCCCTCAAGACCCAGAATGCGCAACTTTGATTCCGTAGGAAAATCCGACATGGCCCCCAGAGGCACCCCCTGGTCCTGGAGCCACACCAGGAGTTCCCGTGCGCCGGGATAGAGAGAAACTTTTTTGAGAGTTTGTTCCCACCGATCGTAGATTATTGTCCCGATCGCCCCGGCGGTTTTTTCTTCGGTCCAACCGAGCCGTTCCGCCGTGAGTGCCACCGTTCGCTGTGCCAACGCTCCCCGGGGTGGTGGCCCCTGGTGGTGCTCCCGACGAACCTCTTTTCTTGCCTCGCCAAAGGCCCGAAACAGGCGAAGGTGGCGAAGCGCCAGAAGGGCTGTGGCTCGGTACATCGCCGAGTTTGGATAGAGGGTGCCATCAATATCAAATGCGACTGCTGAAACTCTATTTGTCACGATCACTGTCTTGCCTTTGTCTCCACGATGATTGTAACCGATCCCTCCACAGGGGGCGACCCTTCTGAAGGCTCAAACCGCCATTCCTGCACCGCCCGGCGGATGCGCTGATTTAAGGCATCCGAGGGTGTGGGCGGCGCCAAACGGGCCGAGATTACCTCTCCCCGGGCGTTCACGGAGAAAATAACCCGTACCGGGTACTCTGGCGGGAATCCCGCCGGAAGTGCAAGCCCTTGCAGGTCAGGACTGCCTCCACCAACCCGGAGACGCCGCCCTCCGGAACCGGTATCCCGGGAACGATCCTGGGCGGGGATCGATATCCCCGAGGAATCAGCCCGGTCCCGGGGTTGATCTGAAACAGCGTCAGGGGTCTCGAGATCAGCCGAGGTGACCACCTGCTCCCCCGTCTGTCGCAGCTCGGCCAGCATGCGCGACAATTCTTCGGAGAAGGAGCGTCGCAGGGCAGATCTTTCCTGCTCGGGGAGGCTTTCCGTTGCCGAGAGGCGTTCCTGCTGCTCCTGGTCATGAGCCGCCAGGGTTTCCTGGAACTCCTGTTGCCACTGGTACAACTCCGCGATCTCCTGCTCCACCCGGGGTGCGTCCTCCCGGGCTGGAGCCTCCCGGAGGGCGTTCGGATCGAAGGATCGCTCTCTCGGGGGAGGAGGAGGTGGTGGCGGTGGTGGCACCGGATCAGGCTGCGCCGGTTCCGGTGCAGACGGAGGTGCCGGCGGATCATCGGCAGGCACCGGTGGCGATGGTGATGGCGGAGGTGCCGGTGGAGAATCCTTTTTTTCGGGAGCCTCTTCTTCCTGGAGGGGAGATTCCGGCGAGAGGTCTTCGGGAGGAGGCGGGGGAGGCTCTTCTTCCGGGTCGGGAGAAGGCTCCTGGGGCGGAACCTCCGGAAGAGGATCGAAGGTGACATACAAAGGGGGCTCCAGAACCTCCATGTCTCTTGCGTCGAGAGAAGGAAAGAGAAAAAAGAGCACCCCGTGGAGCACCAGCGCCAGCGCCAGCGCCAGGGCAAAGCGGGCACGATCCGAGGAAGGGAGCCTAATCGGTCCCATGACGCTCCCGGATTTGCTCCGCCACCAGGTTGGCCCCACGAAAGCCGTTCAAACGCAATACGTCAAGAACAGAGATCATCGTGCCGTAGGGAAGAGATGCGTCAGCTTCGATCGAGATCGCCCGGTCCTGGAACTCGTCCTTTTTTTCTCCCAGCAGGACTTCCAGCTCGGCCAGAGTCATACGATCCTCTCCCAGATAAATCTCTTCCCGGGAGACCACCGAGAGAACCACTGAACTGGACACGGTTTCCTGGGAGCTCCTCGCACCGGGAAGATCCAGATCCAACCCTGTGCGGGTGATCAGGGTGCTGGAGAGCATGAAAAAGATGACCAGCTGAAAAACCACATCGATCATGGGGACCAGATCGACCTGAACCTTGGGCTGGAGGCGTCGCTGAAAATGGACCATATCACTCCTTCCTGAGGTAGAGCACCAGCTCGTTCACCCGGTTTTCCAGACGAATGATGGAGTGGTTCACGCGGCTTACCAGGTAATTGTAAAAGGCGATAGCCGGAATCGCGACAATGATTCCCGCCGCCGTAGTAAGAAGCGCCTCGGAGATTCCTCCGGCGAGTATGGCCGGGTCGCCCGTGCCGATTCCTGTCTGCCCCAGCACTCCAAAGGCCTGGATATTTCCCGTCACCGTTCCCAGAAGTCCCAGAAGGGGTGTGATGTGAGCGATCGTTCCCAGAGTCGAGAGAAACCGTTCCATTTGAGGGATTTCCATGTTCGCGGCATCACTGATCGCCATCTTGATCACTTCCCGTGAATACTCCCGGTGATCGATTCCGACCTTCATGAGATTCGTGATGGGACAGGGCATGGTCTCGCAAATTGCCAGGGCCTCGTCAAAGTTTCCCTTGGCCAGCGTTGCCTCAAGGCGTTTCATTATCGTGTTCTCGTCACCCTGGTTCTTCCGGAAATAGAGGAGCCGCTCGATGATAATAGCCACTCCAACCACGGAAAGAAGGATGATCAGGACGATAATCACGCCTCCTCGCTGTACTAACTCAATCATACTGTTCAAGCCTCCTCGCTGAAAATTCGCGATAGCACGTCGGGGTGCCCACGATACGACCCATCTCCATCTGCGGGCAGGGCCGCTCCGGAGAGGACAGGTCCTCAAAGAAAAAAACCGGGACCACTAAAAACTTACCCGAACCGAGGCGCCAGCTTCAAAGCCCGGCTCGATAAAGGGATCTGCCCCCGAAGGCTTGATCCCCCGTCGGGTTCGCCCCTCTGTCTCGAAGGGGGCCAGCAGGTCGGACACAAAGACCCGGAGTTCCACATCCCGGGCCAGGCCATACCGAACCCCCGCTCCCAAAAGAGGAACCTTCATCTCTCCCTTTTCGAGAGGGATATCCATTTCCAGATCAGCAACCAGGCCACCCCGATCCCCCCGGAGAGAGAAGTTCAAACTTTGCTCGGCCACGCCGGTGTCCCGGTCTTCCCAGCGACCCGTCCACCCCATCTCGGCCAGGAGCCAATCCCGGGGCGAGACAGAAAGCCCAACCTTCGTCTCAAGGTGTTCAAACTCATCGATTCTCAAGGGATACACCGCCCGGTCATCCCGGTAGGCCTCGGAAATGAGCCGATCCTGGTGAAGAAACCAGCCAAATCCTGCGTTAGCCTGAAGGAAACCGGGACGAAGATTCAGGGAAAGCTCTCCCTCGGCAAAGAAAACTTCATCCAGAGGAGGATGTTCTGTGGCATCTTCGGGGATTTCCACAACGGGGTACTCCTCCCAGAGGTCGACGTAGGATTGCTCCAGCACCCGGTAGCCTCCTCCACCCCGCAGGGTCCAGCGGTCTCCGTGATTGTACTGAAACCCTGCCTCGACGGGGAAATAGGGCTTGTCGTCAAAGCGGTACCGCACGGCTCCCCTGCCCGTAAGGGACAGCCCCTCCAGGGGGATTCCCTCTATCCGCAGAGATGACCCCACCAACGATGCGGGATCAAGGCCGGCACCGGTGGAAAAATGCCCGCTGTAGTCAAGATCAGCCTCTACGGTCAGCCTCGGCAACTCCATAGTTCCTGAGAGAACAGGAGCAACCCGATAGAACTGCTCTCGCTCGGAGTCACCCGTGGAATCCATGGCCGTCAGGACGCGACTGAAATCATCCACCTCCAGAGCAACTGAGGAGGTTGTCCGGTGATCCCAAAGATATTGCACTTCGGCACGGCCCTGAATGGCCCTTGTCTCGGCCGAGTAATACACAGGCTGTTGCTGAAGTCCAAAGCGGTGATCGCCGTACTCCATCTCCACCTCGAGGCTGATCTTCTCCTGCCGATCTATTCGCAACCACGCTTCGATCAGGTTTTCCTGAAGGAAAAATCCGCTCCCCACTTCCTCGAAGTTGAAGCCGTCGCTTGAGCGGTGGTTGTAGCCCAGACGGAACTGAGGCCCCTCACCAAGGCGAAAGACGTTGATACTTCCCAAAACCGAGTGTATCGAACCGGCTCCGAGGGTGGCGTTAAAAAAGAGCTGCTCCTCCGGAACCGCCACGGCCTCTCCCACAGCTTCGCGGGGGATCGAGGGAACGGGAAGTGCCGCCGCCAGGGCGTCAGCGGGACGGTAGTCCGGATCCAGAAGTTCCTCCACCAGAGGCAGGGTCTCCAGGGCAGGCAGCCCTCCCAGGGCAACCTCTACAGGAGCAACTTCGACGGCTGTTCGCTCGGGGCTGAGATCGATTATCTCCTCCGCTTCCAGGCCCAGGCCCACTCCACCGGTTACTACCAGGAGGGCTGTTATCAGGAGAAAGCAGGCTGTGTTGCGTACCATCTTCATCGGTTCTGCTCCATCAGGCTCTTGGCGCGATCCGCCCAGACCGATCCGCTGAATCGATCGAGCAGCTTCTCCAGGGCCTCCTCCATGGCGGCCCGTTCACCTTCATCGCGCGCCAGCACCGCCACCTCGTAGAGGCTCTGGGCTGCCCGCTCGCTGGAAACCCCGGGGATCCCCGCCGCACGAAGGTATTGCTCCAGGGCAGCCCTGGTTTCTCCCCGGCGACGGTAATACTCCGCCAGGAGAATCGCCGCCTGAGCTCCTTCATCAGTGTCAACACGGGCTCCCTCAAGGAGATATTCTACAATGCGGTTTCGCTGGCTGGTAAGAACAATTTGCTCGCGAATCGCAATCGTTCCAAGCTCGAGAACCGCCCGGAACCAGGCATCGCTGCCGGGAGGCGGCGGGTCGCCCGTGGCGGGTTCCAGAAGAACCCAGAGTTCTGCCTCGCGAGCGCTCAGACCGTCAAGCTCCAGCCGGATTCTGCGACGGTTTCCCTCTGCCTCGGGAGCCCGGTCGTGGTCGGGATGGGCAGCAACAAAGCGGTCGTAGAGTTCCAGAGCCTGGCGTCGCTGCCCCCGTTCCTCGTAGATGCCCGCCGTCTCCACCAGAGCCCGGGGAGTAAAGGCGCTACGGGGGTAATCCCGTGCCAGGGGCTCCCACCACAGGAGGGCCCGAGCCGGCTCCCCCATTTCCAGAGAGATCGCCCCTGCCCAGTAGAGGGCACGGTCCCGATCGGGCCCGTCGGGGTACCGAGCCTGGTATTGACGGAACCGTTCCCGGGCCTCACTGAGGGTCCCCTCGGTGTAAAGAACCTGGCCTGCCTCAAGAAGAGCGCCTTTCCCTGCAGGGGTATCACCCAGGCGGGCGTGAAGCTGATCAAACTCGGCAACTGCCTCCAGGGGCTGGCCCACCAGAGCCAGAGCGGAACCATACTGGCTCCACAAAGCAGCCCGTTGCACCGGATCTGTAGCAAGCCCCGGAAGGGCCTGGTAATGACTGAGGGCATCATCGTAGGCGCCTTTTTCCAGATATACCGAGGCCAGAAGCTGGCGAACCTGAATTTCCCGTTCCCGGGGGGGATTCGCTGCCAGAAGCCGCAGAAGCTGGAGAGAACTTTCCCGGTGGCGCCCTCTCTGGGAGAGAATCCACCCGTAGAGGTAGCCTCCGTCGAAGAAAAGTTCCCGGGGAAGGTCCTCTATCACCGAGGCGATCGCCCCTTCGGCCTGGGGGACTTGGCCCGCCCGATAAAGGGACCAGGCAAAATGATAGGACCGAAGCGGTTCGTAGCTTTCAAGGGTAACACGCTCAAAGAGCTCCGCTGCCCGCTCGTAGCGACGGCCATGAAACGCGGCAAGCCCCTCCAGATACCACAGATCCTGCTGCTGCGCCGGCGAGACCTGGGCCGTGTCGATACGTTGAAGCTCCTGGGAGGCAGCAGAAAACTGGGAGGCCCCTACCAGAGCCCGGATTAGTTCGATTCGGGCGTCCCCATCCCGGGGATGCTCTCCCAGGTACTCCCGGAAGGAACGCACCGCCTCGGCGGGATGGCCCAGATCCAGTTGCAGACGCCCCCGCAGACGCATCAATGCCGGCAGTTCCCGCACCAGGGGCTGGCTTGAGCTCCGATCGAGAATGGTCAGGGCCCGGGAGGTGTCTCCCGCCCGATAGAGGGCGTAGGTCCAGGCGTAGAGGGGCCGTGCCTGGGTCTGTCGTTCCGGAACTTCTTCCATCACCCGAACTGCTTCCCGGGGGTTTTCCCGGGCTATCAGCAATCGCGCCAATACCAGCTTTCGCTGGAGTTGCGCTTGATCTTTCCCATGTTCCCCTTGCAGGGACTCCCTCAGGATTTCCAGAGCTTCGTCGGGCCGTCCCTGCCGTTCGATGGCTCGAGCCAGCAAAAACGGAACTTCGCCGGAAACGGCCTGTTCGGTTCGCAGATCCCAGACACGGTAGAGATGGAGCTCGGCCAACTCGTAGCGGCCTGCAGCTACCGCTTCGGAACCCAGGAAAAACCAGAAGTCGCTCATCCGTTGCGGTTGCGCGGCCAGACGCTGTTCGGCACGCCGAAAGATGGCCTGCATTTCCCCGCGATCACCCTCTTCCCGGGCAATCGCGTAGAGTCGCTGAAACCCCCACTGTGCAGCATCGAGAGAGTGGGAGACCAGGGCTGTGTAGAGTTCCCGGGCAAGATCCCCTTTCCCTGCCGAAAAAGCGGCGTCGGCAGCAAAGCGAAGACGCTGCTCCTGATACCCGTCATCGTCACTCAACTGCCCTCGATAGGATTCCCAGAGGGCCAGGATTTCTTCATTCTGCTCAAATCGGGTAAGGAGCTCCATCAGAACCGCTATGGCAAACCCCTGTTCCCGTCCCTGCAAATCCTTCAGGGCTGCGGTGATATCGTCTCTGGCCCGGGCGGGATCATCCTGTTCTGCCAGGGAGAGGCCCCGATAAAGCCGGGCACGAGCGATCTGACGGGGATCATCGGGGCGATCCTCCAGATAGCGGGTGAAGGCCCGGATTGCCTCGGCATAATCCTCCAGCTGAAAGTGGGTCAGACCGATCCAGAAACGAATTTGCCTGGCCACAGGACCACCAGGCGCACGCAAGGCGGCCCCCTGAAATCGATCCAGCGCCAGCTCGTAGTTAAAAAGGTTATAGTGACTTTGGCCTATGCGAAAATGGGCCCGTGGAGAAAATTCCGATCCCGGATGATCCGAGAGGAGCCGCTCGTACCGTTCGATCGCCAGGGAATAGTTCCCTGCAGCGAAACGCCGTTCCGCCTCCTCAAAAATATCCCGGCCCCCGGCGTGAACCGTCGGGACCGCCAATAACACCATCACCGCCCCGAGCGACAAGAGAAGTCTTCGATACATACGTGCGAGTCTATCCCAGCAGTGGATGAGATTCAATCGGGAATCGCGCGACCTCCGGGTTCCAGGACCGAAAGATCGGGAACCGCCTGGTCCACGCCAGGAGGAGAAAAGGACGATCCTGCCTGAATTCGGACCAAATGAACAAATTCACCCCCGTAGCGACGGTTCAGGGACTCAAGATCTGTCTCGATTCCTCGCTCCATCACAGCCAGGCGGAATCTCCCGGACAGATCGAACCAGGGGAAAAAAACTGCCACATGGGCGTGCTGCCGCAGTACCGGAGCATCTCCAAAACTACGACTCACACTCCCCAGGTAGATGTGGCCCGGTTCCCGCAGGGCCAACCAGTAGAGAACCCGTTCCAGCTGATCCAGAGGGAAACCCAGATTTTCCCGATATTCTCCCAAGGCAGGGTTTCGTACATCCCATTGGCGGGGGTCATCCCGGGAGGGGTCCTTTGTCCGGAAATCGCGCAGTCCGTGATACTGAAGGGCAAGATTCCGCGTCCAATCAAGCCCGAAATAGGGATCCCTGCTCTCTTCCAGACGGGAACTCCAGGACGTGCCCCTCAGATCCCGATGGCGCTCTCTGAGGGGCGCCAGAGGGAGGCCTTCCCCCCGGAGGGGAAGGAGAAAGCCATCCACCACCCACTTGGCAAAGCCGGAGCAGTTGAAGCCGCCGCCATCTTCCTGGGGAAGCTCCGTAGCGATATATACCATTTCACCGGCGGCGTTCATTCCTCCATCGTCGGCATCTCCCAAGAGGGGCAGAACCGGACGAATCCGGGTGACTGCGTCCATAACGCGTCTGTAACCCTGGTGATCCCGACGAACATCAAGGAGGCTCCAATCGACAATTCCGGCAGTGCTTTCCTGGAGAGTTCGCAGAGGAGCCGTGAGAAGGCGTCGCATTGAAAGGGGAACCGGCACCCCTCGGTAGAAGGGAATGCCCGCAAGGTCCATCTCCAGAACAGCCCCGGCTCCCCGGGGAACGATGCGAAGGAAGGACCCCTCATGGTGCTGCAGAAATATCTTGGCCTGCTCAAAAGCCCCGTCCTCAAGACGTCGACGGATGATCCAGGTTCCCGGCGCAGCCAGGGTGATCCCCCCCTCCTGATCGGGATGAGCAAAGACATAATAGATTCTCCCCCCCTGGTGGTAGGTCCGAAACAGGACAATATCACCCGAGCGTTGCCTCAAGGCCTCCCGACGGGTCTCCGGGGACGGGCGGTGCAGAGATGTCATGAAGGAAAGCATTTCCCGTCGGGCATGATCGGTCTCGGGCAACACCGTGAGTGCCGCCAGAGCGGGAGCCAGACAGAGGAAAAGCCCCCATCCAGCCCCGAGGCGCAACGCCCGTACCCGCACATCCCTCATCACCCTCAACGCACCTCCCCGGGAAAACCGGAAAAGGGAGCCTCTCCCCAGACCAGGCGCACCTGCTCCAGCCAGGATGACCCCCGCCACACCCCGGGGTGCCGACCGGCAGATACCAGCACAGCCGCCCCTTCGAGCGCCGACAGATCCCGCAACCACAGCCGGAACGAGGAAAACTCTCCCGGCAGGGGGCCTTTCTTCGGGGGCCGACGGACCCACCGACCGCAGCGCAAGGTTTTTTCCAGATGAGGCCTCCAGGCCTCAAGATGGATCGCTGCAGATTCTGTTAGCCGATAGCCCGAGGGAGCAGCCCGGACCCCCAGGACCACGCCGCAGGAGGTCTCCCTCGCCCGGGGAGAGAGCGTATCCTGCGGTATCGAATGGGGTGAATCGGCTGCCCAAATATGAATTGTCTCCCGCTCCCACCGCCGCAACGCCAGGTCCAGGTCCCGAGAGGAGGCTACCGCCAGAAGAACCGCCAGGGTGGGCGCACAACAGACCCGCTGGCGATAGCGCAGGGGAGGAACCGGCAACAGAAAGGTTTCTTCAGGAAAAAACTGTCGGTAAAGCTCCTGGCATCCCCAGGGAACAGCTACGACCAGAGGAACCGGGTCCTCCTGCCGGGATTCCTGGCTCAAACGATACCTCACCAGGGCCGCCAAAGCTCGAGCGACAGCCTCGGGGGCACCCCTGGCGAAGAGATGACTGTAGACGAGCCGAACTCCTTCCCGTTCAGGGATGGCCGGGGACACCACAGGGAGAGGGGGATAGCCCCCTCCACTCTTTTCGTCATCGGGAAGAGGCAGCACCCCTTGAGCAATCAACTGCTCCAGGGATACTCCGACCCGGGAAGGATCTCCCGGATTGGCCCCCTCAAGGGCAGGAGGGCGAAGCCCCTCGCCGGGACCGGAAGAGTTGCGCAGACGAAGGAGCGTTGCCGCGAGTGCATCACGAACTCCCTCGAGCCCGGCCTTGACTTGGGCGGAATCGCCCGCAGCCTCCCGCAGGAGCGCGTCGCCCGCAGCCGTCACTGCCACGCCCCGCTCTACCACCAGGTGGCGGACACGAAGAAGCATTCGGAGTTGCCCTGCCGTCCAGACCCGGTGTCCCCCTTCATCACGACCGGAGCGGATCAGGGGGAGCATCTGCTCCCAGTAGCGCAACACATGGGGCTTCACCCGCACCAAGGGCATCACGTCCTGCAAGGTGTAGCCCTCTTTGTCGAGCAGGCCAGAGACTCCCACGGTTCACTCCCTCAATTCGACAAAAAATGGAATATGCCGAAATCCAAAATCCTGACGTATCTGGTTTTGAATATAACGCAGATAAAACTCGGGAAACAGTTTTTTCCGGTTCGTGAAAAGCACAAACCGCACGGGGTTTGCGTGAACCTGAGTCATGTAGCGAATCTTGATGGGCCGCTTGCCCGAGGGAGGAGGAGTCTGCTCGAGCCATCGTTTCAGGGCCTGGTTGAGCGGTCCCGTATCGATCCGGCGATGGAGCTCTCCCCTGACATGCAGGAGCATATCCAGCATCTTGCCGACCCCCTCCCCGGTAATGGTGGAAGTGGGAAGGATCGGCACGTGACGAAAGACAGGAAAGAGAAAATGAATCCGGTCGGTCAGGGCGTTCAGGGCGTTTTCACGGTCCTCCATGAGATCCCATTTGTTCAGGATTACCACTACTCCGCGACCCCGTTCTGCCACCCGGGCGGCGATCTTTTTGTCCTGCTCGCTCAAGCCCTTCACGGCATCGATCACAAGAACCACCAGCTCTGCATCGTCTATGGCCGCGAGCGCACGTTGAACCGCATAGTACTCCACGGACTCCCGGACCCGGGATTTGCGGCGAATACCTGCAGTATCCACCACATTGAATTCCGTTCCCTTGTAGGAAAACCGGGATTCCACGGTGTCCCGGGTTGTTCCTGCGATATCCGAAACCAGAGCCCGTTCCTCGCCCACCAGGCGATTCAGGAGACTCGATTTCCCCGTGTTGGGCTGACCAAGAATGGCCAACCGGACCGGCCGGGTCAGAGGGTCTTCGCGGGGATGGTCCCCGTCTTCTCCTGCGAGGGAGTCCTCATCATCGGTATCGGCGCTACTGTGGTCAGGATCGTTTGCCTGCTCTCGGGCCTCGGAGGATTCCTCCGGGGCATCAGGGTCTACGCCCAGAACCTCCAGGACAGCGTCTTCAAGATCGTCCATGCCCAGGCCGTGGGCAGCCGAGATAGAGACAACCCGCTCCAGACCGAAGCGCCAGAACTCGGATACATCCTGAACTCGCTGCTCGTTATCGACCTTGTTCACCACCAGGATCACGGGACGGTCGCACCGGCGAACGTACTCGATCAATTCCTCGTCTTCGCCGGTCAGATCAGTTACATCGACCAAAAGGAGCACCAGGTCGGCCCGGCGGATCTCGTTGCGGCTTATCGAGCAGACTGCCTGCTCAAGCTGGGCCTCGCCCTCGCCGATTCCTCCGGTGTCAATGACCTCCAGGGTCAGATCCCCCAGGGAGACGGTGCCCGAGATCGCGTCCCGGGTGACACCGGGCATACTGTCGGTAATCGCTGACCGCTTTCCATACAGGCGATTAAAAAGGGTCGATTTTCCCACGTTGGGCCGACCCGCTATACATATTCTGTGCATTATCCTGTCCGTTTCTGTGTGTTCCGGTTCTGCTTGCCCGGGTTTGTTTCTCCGGGTTTGTTTCTCCGGGTTCTTTGTTCCCCTGCCCTGCGTCCATGGTACTATCTATCTACCAATGCTTCTACTGTACTACTACTGTAGTACTACCACTGTACTAAAAGAGGGCAAACCGCTCCTGCATGTACGTTCGAACTTCCCGATCGATCTCGGCGGAGCTGCGCATTTCCATGACGTTCCCGGCCAGTTCCTCAGCCTCGGCCATGGAAACGGACCGGATGATCCGCTTTACCTCGGGGATTCCGGCAGAACTCATGCTGAACTCGTCCAGGCCCAACCCCAGCAGAACCATCGAGGCCACGGGATCGCCCGCCATCTCACCGCACATGGCTACAGAGATACCCTCGGCATGGGCACTGTCGATCACGATTTTGATGAGCCGAAGAACCCCGGGATGAAAAGGTTCATAGAGGTACGCCACGCGTTCGTTTCCACGGTCAACCGCCACGGTGTACTGGATAAGATCGTTGGTGCCGATCGAGAAGAAATCCACCTTCTTGGCCAGGATGTCCGTGGTCAGCGCTGCCGAGGGCACCTCGATCATGATCCCCACGGGGATATCCTCGTTGAAGGGAATCTCCTGATCCCGCAGCTCCTGCCGCACTTCATCAAGGATCTCCATAGCCCGGGTGAGCTCCATGACCCCCGAGATCATGGGGAACATGATCCGCAACTGCCCGTGAACACTGGCCCGCAGGAGCGCTCGAAGCTGGGTCCGGAAGACTTCAACCTCGCTCAGGCAGACCCTGATTGCCCGCCACCCCAGAATGGGATTTTTTTCATCCCTGGCACGGATCTGCTCCGACACCTTGTCGCCGCCCACATCGAGGGTCCGAATGGTGACAGGTTTTCCCGCCATGGCCTCCAGAACGCGGTAGTAGGCCCGGTATTGCTGCTCTTCCGAAGGGAGTTGGGCCGTTCCCAGGAAAAGAAACTCCGAGCGGTATAACCCGATCCCGTCGGCGCCGTGGTTTCCCACGCCCTCGACCTCCTCGGGAACCTCGATGTTTCCTTTCAGGGAGATCAGCTTGCCATCGGTCGTCTCTGCCGGAAGGGCATTGAGCCGCATGAGCTGTACTTCGTGCTCCTGCCACTCGCCCTGGAGGCGGGCGTAGCGCTGGAGAGTCGCCGCATCGGGATCAACGATTACCACCCCGTGGTTTCCGTCGACAATGATTTTTTCTCCTCCCGAAAGGGTCCGGGAGATCGTCTCCAGTCCCAATACTGCGGGAATCTCGAAACTGCGCGCAAGAATAGCTGTGTGGGATGTCTTCCCCCCGGCATCCATGGCGATCGCCTGGACCATACGCTTGTTCATGGCGACGGCATCGGAGGGCATCAGATCATGGGTTACCAGCACTACCTCTTCGTCGAGATCGGCCAGTTCGGGCCGACTTCGGTCAAGAAGATGATTAAGAATCCGCTTTGCCACGTCAAGGATGTCGGAGGTGCGCTCCCGCAGGTAGGCATCACCGGCGGTGCTGAGCTTGTTCATCATTTCCTTGACGGTCCGTGAAAGAATCCACTCAATGTTCAGGAGCTCCTGCTCCATGCGGTGCTTCAGGGAATCCAGGAAAGAGGGATCCCGGAGCATCAAGAGGTGCGAATCGAGAATTGTCCGCTCGTCTCCCTCGAGATCATCACCGTTTTCTGACTGTATCGCCTCTATGTCCGAACCGGCCCGGGCAACAGCTTCTTCCAGGCGGGTCCGTTCCGTCTCCAGTTGCTCCTCACTAATCCGATAGCGGGGAATGCGAGGAATGTCGTCACGATAGACATAGACTGTGCCGATCGCGATCCCCGGGGATGCAGCGATACCATTGAGTTCTGTCATTAATTGGTACTATAGTTTGTTCCACGATTTACTGTCAAACAGGATTTCCAGTCAAACCCGAGGGAAAGAACGCCGAGAATAAGAGCTATGGCACGATCACGAGGTTCCAACCGCCCCCATCTGGGAGTCATCTTCTGGATTGCGGCGATTTTATTTATATCAATACTGCTGATGTTCAAGCTTCCCTCGATTCGCGAGGTCCTGGAAAACACAGGGTTTGTGGAGGTCGTCTTTGAGAACGGTCCGTCCCGGGAGCCTTCCGATGGCGAGAGATCTCGCCGCGACGAGGCGGTCCGTGAAGAGGCTCCTCTCCGGGATACCACCGATCCTTCCGCACTGCAGGACCTTCTTGTGCCGGGATCTCCTTCTCCATCCGGGGAGGAGGATGCTCCCGTAGCAGAAGCCCCCCGCGACAAGGCAACAGACAAGGCAACAGAAGACGCGCCGCAGCAGGTCCTGGAGGTATCACCGCCGCCCCAACCCACGGAAGAGGAGCGGCCCGTCAGGACAAGCCAGAGCCGGGTCTATTTTATTCGGGTCACCGACGACGGACGAATCAGGGCCGAAGCAGTTTCGCGATCGGGACCGGCCACCAGGAGCCCCCTCACCAAAGCGCTGGAGACCCTTATCAGCGGTCCCACCGCCGAAGATCTCGACAAGGGCCTTCTGACGCTCCTTCCCGAAGGAACACGGCTTCTCTCGGCTCGTGTGGAGGGAGGAGTAGCCTACCTGAGTTTTAACGAGGCCTTCCGCTTTAATTCACTGGGAGTGGAGGGGCATCTGGCACAACTTCAGCAGGTGGTTCTCACGGCCACCACGTTTTCCACCGTCGAGGCTGTACAGATTCTTATTGAGGGCCAGCAGATGGATTACCTCAGCGGTGATGGTGTCTATATCGGAAGGCCCCTGAGACCGGGAGATTTTCGCGGGTAATCCCGCTCAACCCGCCCTACCAGGAGCAATTCTTCGCGGTTTCCCTGTCTTCCAGGAAGGGGGCTGGCGAGGCGGCGCAGCACGCACACTCCTTCTTCACGCTCCAGAGAGACGATCACCTGGGAAACCACTTGATCGCGAAGCGCCCCGCACAGCACTCCCGACCGGGTATCGGCAGGATCCCTGCGACCCCAGCGAACCTCGGCGGCCGCTTCGAACTGGGGTTTGAGCAATGCCACGGCCCACCCTTCCAGAGTAAGATCAAGAAGATGACCCAGAACGCCCCGAAGGCTTCGAAAGGAAAGGTCGCACACTGCAGCGTGGGGCCGGGGAGACAGAACCTGGAGGTCACGGATGTTAGTTCGCTCATAAACCTGAACGCGGGGGTCGCTCCGGAGGCGGTAATCCAGCTGGTTGTATCCCACATCCACGGCATGAACCAGGGAGGCCCCCTGCTGAAGGAGACAGTCCGTGAACCCTCCGGTACTGGCCCCGGCGTCGACCCAGCGCCGACCCGAGGGGACTATGCCCCAGGCGGAGAGAGCAGCTTCCAGTTTTTCGCCACCCCGTGAGACGAAACGGGCTCGGGTGATGAGGAAGGAATCATCCCGCCCCACCGGTTCACGGGGATTTGTTATCTTCTGATCACCCCGGCGAACCTCCCCGCACATAATGCAACGGTAGAGATAATCCCGGGATTCAGAGGGGTATTGGCGGCACAGAGCGTCCAGGAGGGAGATTCGTCGCGCCACGGCGGGCCTCGCTACACCAGGGAGCGGAACTGGACCCGCTCGACCGAGACAGCCTTGAGGCCCCCTTTTTCTGTTTCCACGCAGAGCCCGTGAATGACCGCTGTTCCCTGGGCAACCTCGTTACGCAGAGGCAACTGTGTCAGCGCCCGCCGGGTACTCACGGCGGGGTTAAAACCGATCACGCTCTGCTCGGCCAGGCAGGCTCCCACATCGGTGATGTAGGCTGTTCCCCCGGGGAGAAGCCGCTCATCGGCGGTCTGAATGTGCGTATGGGTACCGTAGATCACAGAAGCATCACCATCGACAAAGCGGCCGAAGGCTTCCTTCTCACTGGTGGTTTCTGCGTGAAAATCCACGATGAGGGCGTCCAGGTTGTTTCCCAGGGTTTTGCGAATCTCCCGGAACCGCCGGAACGGACAGTCAATGGCAGGCATCCGGTCGCGGCCCTGAAGGTTCACCACGGCCACCCGGCCCTGACGCCCCTCACTCACGAAGACGCCGCTTCCGGGAGCACCCTTGGGGTAGTTGTCAGGCCGAAGGACCTCGGGACGGTTTTCCAGAAGCTGGGCCACCCCGGGATCGTGCCAGACGTGGTTTCCCGTGGTTATCGCCTGAGCCCCGGCCCGGAAGAGCTGATCGGCCAGCTCCTGATTAATTCCGAAGCCATCAGCGGCGTTCTCCCCGTTGACCACAACAAAATCTGCCCGATAGCGGCGGGTGAGGCTCTTGAGAGCACTCACCACGGCCCGCATACCGGGCTGACCAATGATATCACCGAGAATCAATATTCTCATATCAACGAGCGTATTCCACGATCCGGGTTTCACGGATCATGGTAACCTTGATCCGCCCCGGGTACCGAAGCTGATCCTCGATCTGCCTGGCGATCTTCTTGGCGATCTCCCGAGCCTCCTGATCGCTTACCTTCTCATGGTTCACCATGATCCGAAGTTCCCGTCCCGCCTGAATTGCGAAGGATTTATCCACCCCCTCAAAACCGTCGGCGATCTCTTCCAGGTTCTCAAGACGCTTGATGTAGTTGTCCAGGGTCTCTCGACGAGCCCCCGGCCGGGAAGCCGATATGGCGTCGGCGACCTGAACAATCACCGATTCAATGCAATTGTGCGGTACATCGCCGTGGTGCGCAGCTATGGCGTTAATCACCCGGGGATCTTCTCCCAGGCGTTTTGCCAGCTCCACCCCCAGCTCCACGTGGTTGCTGTCACCGTCGGTTTCGATCCCTTTACCGATATCGTGAAGCGCGCCACCCCGGCGGGCTATCTCTACATCGGCACCAACCTCGGCAGCAAGAGAGCCCGCCAGAACGGCCACCTCTTTGCTGTGGGCAAGAACATTCTGGCCATAACTGGTCCGGAAGGCCAGACGGCCCAGACCTCGCACACCCTCGGGCTTGAGGTGGTGGATATTCAGCTCGTAGAGAACTTTTTCCCCCTCCTCGTAAATCGCCTGGGTCATGTCGGCCGTAACCTTCTGCACCACCTCCTCGATCCGCGTGGGATGGATGCGCCCGTCAGAAACGAGCCGCTCCAGGGATCGCTTGGCGATCTCCTTCCGGATGGGATCAAAACAGGAGACAACCACCGCCTCGGGCGTATCATCGATGATGATATCAACGCCTGTGAGGGTCTCCAGGGTGCGAATATTTCGCCCTTCCCGGCCGATGATCCGGCCCTTCATCTCGTCGTTCGGCAGGCTCACCGAAGAAACCGTTACCTCGGTGTTTACCTCGCTGGCGAGGCGCTGCACCGTGGAAATAAGGATTTCCCGGGCCTGGCGATCAGCACTGAGGATCGCCTCTTGCTCAATCTTGTGGGCGATTCCCTGGGCATCATGGCGCACCTCGTCCTCGAGGGAGGAGAGAATCAGCTTGCGCGCCTCCTCCTGGGTGAGACCCGAGACACGCTCCATTTCGTTACGCCAATGAATTTCCTGTTCCATGAGCGTCTTATCACGCTCGTCCAACTTCCTCTCGCGGTTTGCCAGCTCCTGCTGGGATCTCTCCACAGCCGAAGCCTTTTCATCCAGGTTTTCTTCCTTCTGAAGAAGCCGCCGTTCTACACGTTGCAGCTCGCTCCGTCGTTCGCGAATTTCCCGTTCCTGTTCATTCCGCTCTCGCTGAAGGTCATCTCGTGTTTCTAGTATCAGCTCTGTCTTCCGAGCTTCCGCGTCCTTTACCGCGTCTTTTCTTAATCGCTCGGCTCTCTGTTCTGCCGACGAGAGCTGAAACCTGGCGTAAAGCCAGCGGATAGTCCAACCTAGAATCCCACCTGCAAGAGGAAGGGCTAACATCAACAAAAGCCGCATAACCTTCCTCCCCAATCACAATGGTAATAGGGCAAATTATAGCGCCTGTACGGGTCGTGTCAAGTTTACAGGTGAATCCCGGTGAATCCCGGGTTCGGAGGAGGCTCTTTCTGATGTCACCCGAGAGAGCCGGCAGCGGAGAAGGGCCTACCGAAATCGGCCCAGAAGCAGCCCCCATTGCGCGGCTACAATACAGAAGACCACCACATGCCCCGGAATCGAAGAGCGCCGGGCAGTACCTTTGCGTGCCCCTGTGTCAGCAGGCACCTCTCCCCGGGAGAGCAACTCCTGATACACCCCGAGCAGAAGCTCGTCCCCCGAAGCAAGAAGCCGCCGGGGCTCCATCTGGCCACGCCGCTCCATGATCTGCTCGAAGGACCAGAAAATTTTCCCCGCCAAAGCCCCGGCGCGGCCGGGCAAACGCAGATCTGCCCGTACCGAGGCCAGAGAGATGAAGACAAGCCCCACCACCGTCAGCGCTTTGAAGAGGCCGACCTCCAGCCCCCCCCGGGTAATCCGGAACGTCCCGAATGTTGCAAGAACCCTGCCCGAAGGGATCAGGAGATGAAAGAGGGTTATCGTGGCGATGATTGTGAGAAAATAGACCCATTGAAGCCGCTTGCCGGCTCTGCGGGCACACCAGCCAAAAAAGAGGACCTGCACAAACCTCACCAGCAGATCTTCCTGGAGCAGGTAGGCCGGCAAAAGCGCCATTCCCCCGGAAAACAGGAGCCCTGCCGATATGTTCCGAAGCATCCAGGGATGCTGATGTCGCAAACTCACAAGCCCTCCTCAGGCGACTGTCCGGTAATCGGCGGTGACCCGGGCGACCCAGCGGGAGCGACCCTGGAGATATTCCGCCAGAACTCCCACAAAAACCCCCGAGATTATCCCCAGGATAAGAAACGGAGGGGCCATCACCCAGGACTGGGAACCAAAAATAAAGAGCACCGAGAGACTCACCTGGACCACATTACTGGCAAGCGCGCCGGCAGTGCTCACCCCTACCAGACTGACCTGGTTCCTTCCCGCATGAACAACGCCGATCATGACAGCCACGCTGGCCAGGGTCCCCGCCAGCGAGAAGAGGAAGACGTAGCTGGCCAGGGTCCCGTTGATCAACCCCTGCCCCAGGACCTTGGCCAGAGCAAGCGCAAAGAGATGGCGGGGACGAAAAACCCGGATCATCACCAGCAGCGGAATATTTGCAAGACCGATGCGGAAAAAGGGGACCGGTTTGGGAATCAGATATTCCAGGGTGGAGCAGAAGATCGCCACCGCCGCCAGAAGCGCCAGGAGATCCGTGAGCGAGGGGACGGGAGCGGCACGGCTGGAATCACGAGGTTCCTTCCGGCCCTTGTCCGGGAGATCGTTCTGGCTGCTCATGTAATCTGTGGCCTCCCGGGGCTGATACACAGAGCAACCCCCACTCCGGCTTGTTTCTTCGTTGCCTCTCTCTGGCCAGACGAGGCTTTTTCCGAAGGGCAATTTTTGCGCGATTTCCCGGGATTGGCAAGGCCCCACGCACTCCGCAAGGCCTTACGGAGCAACCGGCGGCAGGAGACGATCCAGAAATTTCCCGATTTCCCGGGAATAGCGGGGCTCGCTCTCGCGGGAGCCCGTATTATGCCCGCCCTGGATCGTCAGAAGTTGTCGGGGCCCCCGGGCTGCGGCATAGACCGCTTCGCCGTGAGAAAAGGGGACGATCTCATCGTGAAGGCTGTGGATGACCAGGACCGGAGCCTCGATCTTTGCGGCGTAACGCTCGGTGGGATAGTTGTAGCGGACCAGAAAACCCAGGGGGAGCCAGGGATAGAGGCTTCGTGCCAGAGCCGGTACCGACCGGAAGGGTGACTCCAGAATGACAGCAGCGCAGGAGACCTGGCGGGCCAGCTCGGCGGCCACGGCAGAACCCAGGGATCGGCCGAAGATCACAATCTGCTCTGGCGAAACGCCTCTGGAGCTGGTCAACCAGTGGTAGGCGGCCCGGGCATCCCGCGCGGTCCCCTCTTCGGAGGGAGTTCCCTGGCTGCGTCCGTAGCCGCGATAGTCGATGATAAAAACCGAGAGCCCCAGATCGTGGAACTGCCTGATCGAAAAGAGTCGGTGAGAAATATTACCTGCGTTACCATGAAAAAAGAGCACCGCCCCCCGGGGATACTCTGCGGGAACCCACCAGCCGTCGAGGAGTACCCCGTCATCGGTTTCCAGCTGGACCGATTCCCAGACGAGACCAAGATCGTCGGGAGTTCCTACCCATTCCCTGCCCATGTGGGGCTGATAGAGGATGCGGGACTGACACCCCGCCAGAAACAGCGCCGAGAGAAGGCCGAAGGCGGCGATCCCCCCCAGCAGTACCAGAATGTGTCTCATGGCCCCTCCCTGGGATCCTTCACGTCGGGGAAAGCCCCTCCCGGTGAGGTATAATCCATGGTACCATCGTTTCGCAATACTAGGGGGCCCGTCCACGGGAGGCTGCGCCACGCACGAAAGCGATCCCGATACCCGGAGATACCTCCGGTGGCCCAGGACCTGCGGATAGCCTGAAAAATACAAGGAGCCTGCCCATGATCACCCAGCCTGCCATGAATACTGAATCTGCCGAGACTCTGGTGGAGTCTTTTCTTGGCCGTTCGCCCAGACCGGCCATGGACGTCCGGGTCCAGCTCCAGGACCAGTCCTGGAGCTGGCAACAGGGCCACTCCGAAAGCTCGCCATCCCGGGTCTTCGAGATAGGTTCCGTGGGCAAGATGTTCACAACCACCCTGCTGGCTCTTCTGGTGCAAGACAGGCAGGTGAGTCTCTCCGACCCGGTTGAGCGGTTTTACCCGTCCCTGCCCTGGTCTGCCGGGGTAACGCTGGAAGAGCTTGCTACTCATACCTCGGGATTGCCGGGGAATCCCTTCGGGCAGTGGCAGCTGATGCGGCGGGGTCGTCAACTGGCTGAGGAGTTTCAGCCCCAGGATCTTTTTTCCTTTCTCCAGGCTCTGGAGCCTCCCCTGAAGGGGGCCGGGAAGGTGCGCTATTCGAACCTGGGGATGGCCGTGCTGGGCCATATTCTGGCCATGGTCTGCGGAAAACCCTACGGGGAGGCTGTGAGATCACTGATTCTTGATCCTCTGGGGATGAACGACACCCGCCTGGATCCCGAGGACTACAGCGCCGGGCGCCTGATGAAAGGCCACAATGCACGGGGCGAGGAGATGCCTCCCTTTGCATGGGCCGGCATGGAGGCTGCCGGCCTGTGGCGCTCCACCGGTGATGACATGATGATCTTTTTGAGCGCCCAGAGAGGGGTGCTCGGCGAACCCTGGGCATCCCTGGCAGAGGAGACTACCCGGGCCAGGGCAAAGATCGGACGAAACGCCAGAATTGGTCTGGGATGGTTTTTGAGCGACCACAAACAGTGGGGGCCGGTGGCCTGGCACGGCGGCGGCACTTTTGGCCAGCATTGCGTGGTGGCCTGGCCGCTGGATCGCTCGGCGGCGGTGACGGTCCTGACTAACCGCATGCCTCCCTGGTGGCATCACGCCATTCCGGGGCGGCAGATCGAGCGGCTGCCCTACCGGCTGGTGAAGGCGCTGTGCCGGCCCCAGGGGGAGTCTCCCCGGGATTGACGCTCCGGGCGTGAGTGATTGGAGGGGAGCCGCAGGCTGCCCCGGGCGGAGAGACTCCGCCCGGGGCCGAAGCGATAGCGGAGCCCCGCAAAGCACGACCCGAGCAGAGCGAGGGGCACGCTCACTCCCGTTCCTGACGATCGGCCTGGTCCGAGAGGACCTCATGCCATTGGGCGCGGGCTCAGGCCTCACAGGCGGTTTCGCAGAGTTTGTTCCGGCTGAAGGTTTGGGCGGCGTTGGTTGAGTGCTGGTAATAAAGACTTTTTATTCCCAGTTTCCAGGCTGTTATGTAGAGGTGGTTGATCTCCCGCGCTGACATCAGGGGGTTCACCATAAGGTTCAGGGACTGGCTCTGGTCAATGAAGTGCTGCCGTGCTGCTGCCTGATCGATGATTTCCAGGGGGTTGATCTCGCTGAAGGTTTTAAAGACCCGTTTTTCCTGGTCTGAGAGGATCTCCAGGTGTTGCACCGAGCCGTCGTGGTCGCGGATGGTATTCCATACTTCCCGGGTGTCCAGGCCTTTTTCATGGAGGATCTTTTTCAGGGCGGGGTTGTGGATGGTGACTTTCATTTTATCGATGTCCTTGACGTAGCAGTTTGACCAGATTGGCTCGATGCTCTGGGAGACCTGGCCCAGGATGAAAGCCGACGAGGTGGTGGGGGCCACGGCGTTGAGGGTGGTGTTTCGGCGTCCGTAGCCTTTCAGGAGTTCCGGCTCCCCATATTCCCTGGCCAGGTCTTCCGAGGCTTTGAGAGAGCGCTCCCGGATGACTCTGAAGATCTCCAGGTTTATCTGCCGGGCTTCCTTGCTTTCGAGGGGGATCATCCGGGATTGAAGGTAGGAGTGCCACCCCAGGACGCCCAGTCCCAGGGCCCGATTCTGGCGAGCGAAGGCGTGAGTCCGCTTCATGTAGTGAAACGCTTCCCTGTCATGCCGGTTCGGGGAGTCGCGCAGGGCTTCAAGTTTGACGATAAAATCAGTCATGACGGCGTCCAGAAAAAAGATCAAGGTTTCCACGGCGTCGGTTTCTTTCCACTGATCGTAGTGGAGAAGGTTCATCGATGAGAGGTCGCACACGAAGGACCAATCGTCGTTATCGGGCAGGGCTATCTCGGAGCAGAGGTTGCTGTGGGTTATCCTGAGCCCCTTGTCCTTGTAGACATCCACCGTATTGCGGTTCACCGTATCGGTAAAGACGATGTAGGGATAACCGATTTCAACCCGTCGCTGGATTACTTTTGCCCAAAGAGCCCGTTTTTCCTGATCGCCCCCGACCATGGACTGCATCCAGCTGTCGGAAACGGTAACGCCGTGAGTCAGGTTCTGGATGAGGTTTCCTTCGGTCCCGATTTCCAGGAACTCGCCGATATCGGGATGTTCGATTGGGAGGTAGGGAGCGAAGTGTCCCCGCCGGGTTGACCCCTGGCTGACCACATTGACGATTGTTTCGAAGAGCTGCATGAAGTGGACGGCTCCCGAGGATTCCCCGTTCATTCTGATGGGGGCACCCCGGTGGCGCAGGTCGCCGAAGTATCCCGAGGTTCCGCCGCCAAATTTGCTCATCATTCCTGCCTCGGCCTGGGCGTAGAGAATGCTGCTCATGCTGTCCGAAAGATGCCCCCCGAAACAGCTGATGGGCAGGCCCTTTTCTGTTCCGAAGTTTGACCAGATTGGCGAAGAAAGGGAATAATAGCCCCGGGCCATGTAGTCCGTGAACTTTTCGGCGAAATCAGTTTTTTTCAGGATCTTTTCGGCCTGGAGGGCGATGGACCGGATGCGCTCTTCGGGGTCGACTCCTTCGGTCAGGTATCCTTTGGCCAGAAAGGCCCGGCTGTACTGGTTTAACCATTCCATAGCGTTTTCCTTTTCCCTGTGGGGGGGATTGGGCAGGGGTTCCTGCCTATCGTGGGTAGATTTCCTCGTCGCGGGAGATCCTTCCGGAGATCCTTCCGGAGATCCTTCCGGAGTAGAGAGAATCCGGGACAGAACCGTTCTAGAATAAATCGTCGCCGGTTATGCTCCTGGATCGTTTGTTGTAGTTGATCGATCGTTTAACAAAGAAATCACCATGTTTGGTGGTGATCACTTCGTCATCGAACCAGTCCGTTTCCTGCAGCATCAACTGATCCACCTCCAGAAGAGGTTTCTCTCCGATGCTCTTCAAAGATTTATTGAAACGATTTTTCACGAATTCCCTGATCAGGGCCTTGGGAAGAAAGTCGAGTTCACCCTCCTCGAAAAACCAGTCGATGATTTCCGATTCGGCGCACCAGGCCTCCTGGCAGAGGGTCGCAATGGTCCGGGACATCTCCTGGTCAAACCACTGGGGTTGTTCCTGGCGTATAATTCGTATCAGATCTATTCCAAAGAGGCCGTGGATCTGCTCTTCTTTGGAGGTAGCCTCGATAACGTTGGAGATTCCCTTGAAGAGGTTCCTGTATTTGTTGAAGGACATAATGATGAGGAACTGCGAGAAGAGCGATACGTGCTCGATAAAGAGGCTGAAGAGCAGAATCGAGAGTGTATAGTCCCGGGGCTCGCCGCCTTGGGCGATCAGATTGGTTTTTTCCAGGTATCGGATCCGCCCGAGAATGCAAGGAATTTGATGAATTGTCTCGAATTCCTGGTTCAGCCCCAATAGTTCCAGGAGGTGCGCGTAGGCGTCGTGGTGCCGCACCTCGCTTTCGGCAAAGGTATACCCCACGGAGCCGATCTCCGGCTTGGGAAGTTTTTTGTAGATATCTCCCCAGAACGTTTTTACCGAGACTTCAATTTGGGCTATGGCGAGCATCACTTTGCGAATAACGTCGCGCTCACAATCCGTCACGTGAACCTTGAAGTCCTGAATGTCCGAGGTGTAATTGAACTCCGTATGGATCCAGTAGGAATGGCGGATTGAGTCTACATACCGGGCGAGTTCGGGGTACTCCCAGGGCTTCAGGCTCAGACGGCGGCGGAAGATGTTTCGCTGCCGCTGGCGAGCGTGATCCTGGCGGTACAGGATGTAGGCCTTGGCAGTGCGGGTGTGGGCCGATTCCAGCAGGATTTCCTCTACCAGATCCTGGATCTCCTCAACTTCCGGTCCGGGAGTTGCGGCTTTCTCCGGGGTTGCTTCCGATGCTGGCTTTTCCCGGGTGCGAAGGAGGTTCAGGGTTTTCTCTGTGAGTTCTATCGCCTGGGCGGTGTCAAACTCGCCGGTGTGTCGGCCGGCCTTGAGCAGGGCCTCGGTGATTTTATCGGGATCAAAGGGCTCCATTGATCCATCCCGCTTGATGATGTGACCGGGCAGGTCTGAACTGGCCATGATATCCTCCCTGATTTTATGCGAAATGCTCTGGTCGTATAGGGAATTTCCCTTCCGCCGAGGGTTTCCCGAGATATCACACTGCTTTCAAGGAAAATTCAGACGAGGTTGCTGAATGGTGCTTGACGCGAGCAGAGTGAGCCCCGGGGGCAGACGAATCGGGATCGGACTTTAACCGCTGCGCGACAGTACCGGAGTTTCACCGGACTTCACCGATTCGATCACAGCCCAAATGTAACGAACACGATGGCCCGTGTCACTATGCCCGGAGAAAAAACAAGAGTTTTTTTGTAATCTTTTTCGAACGGGTCGGGACCACCCCAGGACGGTCGTGATTCGAAGCGCCACATCCGAGGGTGATCGGGTGTCGGGTCAGGGTGTCGGGTCAAGGTGTCGGGTCAAGGTGTCGGCTTGGCTGGTAGCAGCGATTCTGATACCTTCCCTGGGGACGTCCTGATCTCCTGCGAATCCCCTGAAGGGGAGGATAGACCCTGCAGGACAAGAATCCGCAGAAAAAAGGAGAACACCGATGACACCGATGAAACAATACGATTTCCGAACCTCAGGGGCCTTTGTTGAACACTTTGAGATAGAACCCTACAGGGCTGGAGTGCTGGAGGGATTGTCTTTTGCCGTTAAAGACAACATTGATGTCCGCGATCATGTAACCTCCTACGGAAGCAGACCCTGGTGCGATGGACACCCCCCGGCTTCTTACCATGCTCTTTGCGTGGAGCAACTTTTATCTGCGGGAGCGCGCTGCCTTGGGAAAACCGTGGCCGACGAATTCACGTATAGTCTGGACGGTGAAAGCCACTTCTACGGTACGCCGGTGAACCCCCGTGCACCGGCCAGAATCCCCGGGGGGTCCTCCAGTGGATCGGCGTCGGCAGTCGCCTGTGGGCTTGTGGACTTTGCACTGGGTACAGACTGCGGGGGATCGATTCGGATTCCAGCCAGCCTCTGCGGGGTTTTCGGCATGCGGCCAAGTCTGCACCGCATCTCGGAAGCCGGGGTGCTGCCGTTTGCACCAAGTGTCAGCACTGTTGGTATTCTGTCACAGACCATTGACGTTTTGCACCAGGCAATGGGCGTACTTCTCCGTAGCCAGGAAGCACCACTGCCACGGGTGAACCATGTTTATGTCCTGAAAGAGGCCGTTGCCCTGGCCGATCCTGCGGTTCGACAGGCTTTTTCCGAGTTTACTGCATATTTTCACACGCTTCCCGGTGTTACTGTTATACCTCTTTCGCTGCGTGATATTACCGGCTTGGATATCAACCTGGACGCGTGTAACACCAAAGCCCTGCGGGTGCTTCAGACAGCAGAGATTGCCAACTCCATCGGGGGGTGGATCCTGCAAAACGATCCCGAGAAGGGGCCGAATTTCCAGGCAGGATTTCGCAATGTCGAGGAGTTTGATCGCACCACCATGAATGACGCCCTGAACCTGAGCGAAGCACTCTTCTCGCGAATTGCCTCCTTTACCCAAGCAGGCGATATTTTTTGCTATCCCACAGCGCCCGTGGAAGCACCGGAAAAAGGGACCCTCACCGGCGACAATCTTCCTGCGGTAATAGACTTTTACGACCGCACCATGGCAGTTACTGCATTTGCGGGTGTGGGCCGGTTACCCGAGATCACCCTCCCCGTGGCCCAAATCAACGGAGTACCTCTCGGTTTCTCTCTGGCTGCGGGACATTATCAGGATGAGTTTTTGCTACACACCTGTCGGGATATATGTCGGGATATAGCTGTCGGGATATATGGAGGATGATAGAAAAACCGGAAAGCCTTTAGTATAGCCTGTGCAGGAAGATCTTCCTGCAGTTTTTTCGAAGGTGGCGGGGCGGTTTCGGCCTTTCCCCCGCTGTCTGCGCAGGTTTGATAATCAAGGAGGACGTGCTCATGTTACTGGACCTGAATGCCATCGAGATGGTGGTGGAAGAGCTTCGGGACGCTCTGAAAACGGAAGATGCGGCGGCGGTAGCCCGTTGCGCCGGAAAACTCTCGTCACGCCGGACGGCGCGGGAGCTGGCCCAGGCGCCACCAGGCCTGGTCATTACAGTTCTCACGTCGATGGATGCGGTAAAAGCCGGCCGGGTAGCCGGATACCTCCCTCCACCTGGGGGAGCCGATCTTCTCGCTGCGATGGCGCCGACCGAAGCTGCCTCGTTACTGACCACGGTTCCCTCGGATCACGCAAGTAATCTCCTGCAATTAATGCCCCCCCTGGCACGGGAAGCGCTGGTGGCGCACCTTGATCCCGCCATGAGGGAGGAACTGGACACGATATCCCGCTACGCTCCGGAAACGGCCGGGGCCGCAATGACCACGTCTTTCCTGGTGGTTCCCCCCGAGGCCTCCGTGGCTCAAGCCCTGGAGGCGATAGCCTCTGCCCCGCCAGAAATCGAAAAAAGCACGTATGTCTATGTGGTGAGTGAAAAGGGAGCTCTTCTCGGTGTTGCCTCTGTACGGGACCTGGTGCGCGCATCACGGTCAGAGACGGTGAAAAACGTCATGACCAGGAATATGATCGCTGTCCGCATCAACGACTCTGCTGTTGATGCGGCCAAAGTTCTTCGAAATCGCCGCTACGCCATGCTGCCCGTCCTCGACGAACAGGAAAAACTGGCCGGAGTGATTACCCTGGACGATGCTGCTGATATTCTGGCCCGGGAGATAGCCGATCAGTTCAGCAGCATTGGAGGAGACCGGGGCGACGAATCTTTTTTCACACGACCCCTGGGCGCTGTGCGGCGCCGCCTCCCCTGGATGGCAAGCAACGTCCTGCTAAACCTTATCGCTGTAGCTGTTATCACCGGGTTCGAAGATACCATTGCCCAAGTGGCAATTCTTGCAGCTTTCCTGCCGATGATCACCGATATGGGAGGGAACGTGGGGATTCAGTCCCTCTCGGTGGCCATCCGAAGCATCGCCCTTGGAGAGGCCCAGATCCGGGACGTCTCCAGGGCTGTGAAAAAAGAGCTGGTCGTGGGGATATGTAACGGGATCGTCCTGGGTGCATTGTTTGGTGCAATAGCCCTGATTATGCGCGGACAATGGCTTCTGGGACTGGTCGCCGGCACCGCCCTCGGCATAAATGTTGTTGTTGCCGGTATCGTTGGAGGCTCACTTCCGTTTCTGATCAAGCGATTGGGAAAAGACCCGGCCATGATGACAGGCCCACTACTGACGACGATCACCGATGTCACGGGGGTAACAATTTACCTTGGGTTAAGCACCTTGTTCCTGGCGCAACTGGCGGGCTGACCTGCCCGGCGAGCAGGGGCCGGTGACTTCTCATGGCGGCTCCTCATGGCGGCACTTCGTGATCGAGCGCCAGCGGGAAGCCTGCTCTAGTCCTGATCGGAGGCGATCTGCAGAGCTACCTCGATGCGGCTCTCCCCGTTCCGGGAGATGGTAACAGCACCGTCGTGGCGCTCGGCCAGAGCGTGAACCAGGCGCAGTCCGAGGCCGAAGCCTTCTCCGGAGGGAATCTCCTCGGGAATGCACCCTCCGCTGTCACAAACGGCCACCACAATCCGGCCCGGCCCGGTCGAACCGAGATGAACGGCCACATCTACCGGTTTTTTGCTGTTATCGCAACGGCCGTACTTGTAGGCGTTTGTCACAAGTTCGTTCACAATGATACCCAGGGAAACGGCGATGCGCGAAGGTAGCAGGAGAGGTTTCTCGGGAAAGGAGCAGGCGATATTATCCCCCGCATCTCCGTGGGAAGTGGCAATATCGTGAACCAGGTCCCGCAACATGCTCCCCAGTTCGATAACGGCTCTGCCGTTGGAACCCGAGATTCGATCGTAGACGCGCGCCAGAGTGCCCACACGGTTCACTGCCTCTTCCAGAACCTGGCGAACCTCTTTTTGAGGGGCTTCCGAGGCCTGGAGAGAGAGAAAGGATCTGACCAGGGTGAGATCGTTTTTCACCCGATGCTGAACCTCGTTCAACAAAGTATCCCGCAGAGAAAGATCTCTCTCAAGAATGGCGATCCGGGCTCGAAGGGCCTTTTCCCGAGAAGACGCTTCGGGGACACGCCGCAGGGAGGCAAGAAGGAGGGGATGATCGGCCTTCCCCTTGCGGGAAGTATTTCGGGAAGGGGCTTCGCCCCGGGCGATAGAAGCCTGCATCTCCAGGTGCAGAACCTCCCCCGATTCGAGGGGGATTGCGATGCCTCCCCGAACAGCGACGTTCTCATGATCCCCCTGGGCGAACTTCTTTACAAGGGGAAGGAGTATCTCCCGACACTGGGCGAGAGCGGCCTTTTCGGCATGATCCGGCATCCGGGAAACCCCAGGCGTGCCACAGGCTTCGTCTGACACCGGCGAGGGGGCGGAGGGGCCGAAAAAGAGCGAGTTCAGAAACACCTTCAGCTGGCCGGGCGTTACCCCGAGGGAAACAGCTACCAGGGGGCCAAGAGAAAGCGTGTTTCGAGCTATATCAAAAGAAAATAATCCGTCGGACTCACCAGGGAGGGGCTCTGCGGGGGGACACGTACACCCCGGAAGCAACGGTGAAGCGACCGATACCGTTCCGAAGGTTGATTGTGCCATACCCTCCCTGATCGGCATAAGCCTACCACAAGTTGAGGTTTCTGTAAAACCTTTTGTGCACCCGGGGCGCCATGCCGCCACTGCCAGTGACTTCACTGCCATTTCGGTGGGACATGCCCCTCGCCCAATCCTTCGGGTTGACAGAAGAAATACAAAGTATTACTTTTGTCGCGGTATTTCTGTATATTTCGCCCAAGGAGGCCTCTGTGTTTCGTACTACCCTTTTCAAGGCAACTCGTTGTGTTGCTTTTCTGGCTCTGGCTCTTTTTGCTCTCAGTCCGGTTTGGTCCCGAGGATCCCGGGAAGAGATCAGACCAGGACTCTCTCTGGTTGCTACCACCGGGATGATCGGCGAGGCCGCAGCCCGCATTGCTCCCGGGGCGGAAGTCACGGTGCTCATGGGGCCTGGAACCGACCCACATACCTATCTTCCCAGCACGAGAGAGGTTCAGCGCATCCAGCAGGCTGATCTGGTGTTCTGGAACGGACTCCAGCTGGAGATTCAGATGGTGCGAACCCTGGAATCGCTGGGGGACCGGGCGTTTGCTGTGGCCGAGGCAATACCGGCAAACAAACTGCTCCACTGGGACAGCGACGCCTCCTGTCGGCATGGTCATCACCATGATCACGATCATCACCACGACCATGACTGCCATCATGATCACGATCATCACCATGCCCACGATCATCACCACGACCATGACTGCCATCATGATCACGATCACCACCATGGCCACGATCATCACCACGACCATGACCACGGTGAATACGATCCCCACGTGTGGCACGATCTGGATTTGTGGATAATCGCTGTGGAGGCCATGGTGCACCGCCTGAGCCATCTGCGCCCCGAAGAGGCCGACGATTTCCAGAAAAACGGGGCTGCCTACGTCGCTGAACTGCGGGAACTCCAGGCCTTCGCCAGAGAAACCCTGAAAGCCATACCCCGAGAGAAGCGTATCCTGGTCACCAGCCACGACGCCTTCTCGTACTTCGCCCGGGCCTATCACTTTGACACCCGCAGCATCCTCGGCATCAGCACCGAAGACGAGGCAGGCGTGCGGGATGTGCAGGATCTGGCCCGGCTGATCGTGGAACAGGGCGTAGAGGTTCTCTTTTACGAGACCGCGATCGACCGCCGATCGATGGTAGCCCTCCAGGAGGCTGTGCAGGCCCGGGGCGGCCAAGTCCGGATTGCGCCGAACCCCCTCTTTGCGGGAACACTGGGAAGCGACGGTCCCACACAGACCTTTCCAGGTGCTTACCGCCGAAACGTGGAGACAATCAAAGCAGCGCTTCTTGGCGATAGCTGATCTTTCCGGTACCATGGGCCGGTAAGAAGGAGGAGCCCGTGTACCTGGATCACACCTTGCTGATCGTTCTCTCCGGCAGCGGCCTGGCGGGAGCCCTGGCGGGAGCAGTGGGGTGCTTTACCTACCTCAGAAAAGAGGGGCTCCTGGGGGGGATTGTGGCGCACTCTTCCCTTCTCGGCATAACCGGAGCGTTCCTCCTGGGATCGCTCCTGGGAGGAGCCGGGCTGGCAGAACAGCTTATCCTCCCGGGAGCCCTCCTGGGAGGGATCACCAGCATGATCTTTGTCTCCCTGGTAACTCAGGCTACGCCCGTCAAACCCGACACCGCCATGGGCGTCACGGTGGCGCTCTTCTTCGGCGGCGGTCTCTTTCTGTTACGGATACTTCAGTCGCTGGCACTCCCCGGCCACCGTGTTTTGAGGGATTATCTCTTCGGTCAGGCAGCAACCATAACCCGGCAGGAGACGCTGATCCTGCTCATCCTGACCTGTCTGGTTGCAACAGCCCTCTTCCTTTTCTGGAAAGAGCTGAAACTCCACAGCTTTGACCCACACTTCCTTGTCTCTTCGGGCTATCCCTCCCGGGTTCTGAATCATCTTCTCATTTTGATTGTCGTCATAGCCGTTATTGCCGGACTCCGGACCATGGGGGTAATCCTCATGGTGTCGCTTCTGGTAAGCCCTGCCGCCGCGGCCCGGCAGTGGACAAAACGGCTCGGTACCATGATGGGGCTTGCCGCACTTCTGGGGGCGCTTGCGGGAGTAACAGGAACCCTTCTGAGTGCTACGGCCCGAAATATTCCCACAGGTCCGGTGATAGCCCTGGCAGCAACGGTCTTCGCCCTGGCCTCCATTTTGGTTGCACCCCGCCGGGGCATCCTGGCCCGGTCCATCCAGCAGCACCGCAACCGCCAGCATTTTTCATCCTCCCCGGGACCGGATTCTCCGGGTCGAACCAGGGGGCATCCCGAAAGAACTCCCGGGGCGCGCCGATGAACTTCATGGTTGCAAATGTCCTCATAGCCCTTGTTACCGCCCTGGCCTGCGCTCTGCCTGGTGTGTTCCTGGTCCTGCGACGCCTCTCACTGGTGGCCGAAGGAATCAGCCACGCCGTTCTGCCCGGCCTGGTAGCCGCCTTTGCCGTGTCAGCCGCCCTGGACGGAGCAGGCATGCTTCCCCCTGCTCTTGCGCCGCTCCTGATAATTCTGGCACCCGCCCTGATAGGAGTCCTTCTGGTCTTTGGCGTGGAAACCCTCAACAAGACAGGCCTTCTCACCAGCGACGCCTCCCTGGGGATACTCTTTCCCGCCCTTTTCAGTATCGGGGTGATCCTGGTAAGCCGCCGGTACTCAGGAATCCCCCTCAGTGAAGGCTCAATTCTCATGGGCGACATCACCTTCTCGGCACTCCAGCAACTCCAGGTGGGCAGCCTTGTTCTGGGCCCCCGGGCCCTCTACCGTATGGGAGCTATTCTGCTTCTGAACGCTCTCTTCATTCTGCTTTTTTACAAGGAGCTGAAGATCACCACCTTTGATCCCCTGCTGGCCACGTCGCTGGGAATCCGCCCGGGAAAACTCCACTACGCCTTTACCGCTCTGGTGGCGATCACCATTGTGGGGGCCTTTGAAACGGTTGGGGCCATCCTGGTGGTAGCCCTCCTGACGGCTCCCGCTGCAGCGGCCTATCTCATAAGCAAGACCCTTCCCCGAATGATCTTTTTCAGTTGTCTCATCGCCGCCACGGGAGCCCTGGGAGGGCTCTGGATCGCCTGGGTTCTCGACTCCACCACCTCGGGAACGATGGCCATGGTTATGGGTCTCATCTTTCTGGGCATTTTGACAATAGCTCCCCGACGGGGGCTGGTCGGCCGCTGGCTTCTGGTGCGTCGCCAGCGCCTGCGTTTCGCCGAGCAGGTTCTGGTGGCCCATCTGATACACCACGCCCGGGGCGAACGGGCCGCGCCAGCCTGTAGCACCACCGGCATCGGCATCCATCTCCAGTGGTCCCGGGCTTTTGCAAACCGCGTGGTGGCCCGGGCGCTTCTCCAGGGGACGATAACCCTGGACCAGGGAAACCTCCTGCCCACCGAAAAAGGCAGGACGTTTCATCGCTCCTTTTCCTATCAGGATTCCGGCCGACCCTCCGGCCGAAACTCCCTGCCATGAGGTTCCATGACTGCTGAAGGATCTTCCCTGCTGCCTGCCCTGACGATTACCGATCTCACCGTGGCCTACCACGAAACACCTGTGCTCTGGGATCTTTCCCTGACCGTTCCTGCCGGTTCAATCACCGGCGTGGTAGGCCCCAACGGGGCGGGGAAAAGCACACTGGTCAAGACAATTATGGGAATCGTTCCTGCAGCGGGCGGCGACGTTCGCATCTTTGGGAGCATCTCGGACAAAGCGCGCCGGCGCGTGGGATACGTGCCCCAGCGCGCCAGCGTGGACTGGGACTTTCCGGCAACGGTCCTGGATGTAGTCCTCATGGGTTGCTACGGGCGCCTGGGCTGGTTTCGCAGACCCCGAAAGAGCGATCTGGAACGAGCCCGGGAGGCGCTGGATACCCTGGGCCTGACAGACCTGGAGCATCGCCCTATCAGCGAACTCTCGGGAGGACAACAGCAGCGCACCTTCCTGGCCCGCGCCCTTCTACAGAATGCCGATCTCTACCTGATGGATGAGCCCTTTCAGGGTGTCGACGCCACCACAGAACGCGCTATTGCGATGGTAATGCGTCGGATGCAACAGGAGGGGAAGACGCTTCTGGTGGTACATCACAACCTTCAAACGGTAGAGACCTATTTTGATTCGCTGATCATGCTGAACGTACGGCTCATTGCCCACGGCCCTGTAGCCGAGGTCTTCACCGAGCAGAGTCTCCGCGCAACCTACGGAGGGGGCTTTCCCTGACCTGCTCCCTGATCGCGGTGCCGGCGGGACTAACGCCTGAGATAGATCAGCGATGCAGGCAGGGAGATATTGTTCCCAAAGCTATCCTCACCGTAGCCATGGTGCGCCAGAGTTCGTATATCCTCCAGGACCCGCACGTCTCCCCGAACGGTCACATCGATATCGGACCGGATGTCTATTTTCCCCGTGGCCAACAAGCGGGCGATACCCCGATTGGCGTACTCGCCGATGGTCTCCCCGGGAACCCGGGGAAAATCCTGAAGATGCAAATCTCCCGAGTAGAGAACAATTTTTTTCTCTTCCAGAAGCGAAAGAAAAACCGGCATCAGATCGTCTCCGCCCAGGCGTTCTGCAATGGTTGTCACCTCCTCGGCCAGGCGGCGACGCTTCACGGCGTAGATATTCTCGTTAAACCGGATGATGTCCATGGCCGACGAGGCATCGCAGGTTTCTCCATCGAGCTCCAGGGTCACCTCGGTGCCGTAATGAAGAACGATCTTGGCCACCAGCGATGAAGGCCGCACGTGAAAACCGCGGTACACAGGAACGGGAACAGTGACAGATCCTATCTCGGCGTATTTCTGAAGGAGCATTCTGCACAGATCTCTTGCCTTGCCCAAATAATGAACTGAAAACTTCAGGGCGTAATCAAAAAGCAGGGCCTGGATGCGCTGCTCCCCGAGAAACCGCACGGGGAGGCCCCGGGCAGCACAGAAGATCACGTGGCGCTCGTAATAGTGACTCAGAGCCGTGGCAAGCTCCAGTAAATGGAAGATCACCGTGGCGTGCCCCCTCAGGTAGGGAAGTCCCTTGTCGCATTGCTCTGTTTTGGTCCCCGCCAGGGCGGTATCGTATTCCGCCTGAAGGTTGTGAAACTCGTTCTCGGAACGCCTCAACTGGCGTTCCGAGAAGAGGTGGGGAATCGTCTCGGCCAGGGGACAATCCCGGGTTGCCTCGTAGGAGCCGATAATCCCGCTGCTTTCTACCTGGTTCAGGAAAGCTGTTGCAAGATCGGCAACAAACCGCCGAGCCTCCGGGTTCAGACGGCACTCCCGGTCCTTGGGAAGCACAAAAGAAGGGGTCTCGCGGCCCGAACAGAAATCGTCGAAGGCAGAATCGGGAAGGGAGAGCCCCTTTTCCTCCCCCAGCTGCAACAGGGCCTCGGAAATCTCGGCGAGCACCTCCGTGAGAAGGTGCGCCGCCTTGTCAGTAGCAACCAGAAAATCATCCTCCAGGGGGAAGAGTGAATAGAAGGGCGCTGCGTACTTAAGGTGCAAGACTTTGTAGAGGAGATCCGAGACCAGTTTTGCTGCCGCCGAGACGCTTCGGAAGGGTGCCCAAAAGGCGTTGTCCCGGGAGCCGAAAGCGTCGAGCAACTCCTCAAGCCGCCGGGTTTCCTGTATATAGATTCCCAGGGGCGCCCGTTCCACGCACCCCTGAACGTCGCGGCAGGAGATTACATACCGGCACAGCCGTGACAGGCTGCGACAGGCACATTCCACCAAAGGAGAAAACTCCTTCGGATCAGCTGCCACAGGAAGCTTAGGTCGCAAGGCTTTCACCCTGCGAAGTATAATCCGCCCCCGGAGAGATTTCAAACAAAACCGGAAAAGGGCTCAAACGGAATTATTTCCTACTCTTGAATGAGCTCCATGTCGGCTTTTCGCTCCTGGGGATTTACCCCCACGATCTTCACCCGCACCCGGTCGCCCAGGGTGTAGACCGTTCCGGACGTACCGCTTTCAAGGCGATAGCCCTCGGTGTTGAGCTCGAACCGTTCCTTTCCCAAAGAAGAGATGTGAACCAGCCCTTCCACCAGATAACGGTTCAGCTGAACAAAGAGTCCGAAGGACGTCACCCCGGAAATGACCCCGGAATAGACGTTCCCGATTTTCGTGTTCAGGTACTGGAGGCTCTTGAGCCGGGTGTAATCCCGTTCCGCTTCGGTGGCGTTCCGTTCCCTTTCCGAGGAGTGGGAAGCTACGTGATCGAGCAGATCCTGAACACCCCGGCGCAGGGCGATACGCCCGGGAGCAATATAGCGCTTGAGCATTCGGTGAATTATCAGATCGGGATACCGGCGGATGGGAGAGGTGAAATGGGTATAGGCCTCGAACCCCAACCCGAAGTGCCCGGCATTATCGGTGCTGTAAACCGCTTTGGGGAGCGACTTCAGGGCGAGCTTCTCCACAAGATCCTTGAACTCAAGATTTTCGATCAGGGCCAGAATATTCCGGTAATCCTCGGGTTGAACCGTATCGTCCAGGTGATAGCGAATTCCCAGTTGTTCCAGGAGTTGCAGAAGTTGTTCCACATCGCTCTGCTTGGGTTGAGGATGAACCCGGTAGAGAAAAGGCCGGCGGTGACGCGCTGCTTCTTTCAGAACAAACTCCGCCACCATGCGGTTTGCCAGAAGCATGCACTCCTCTACCAGGCGGTGTGCGTGGAGCCGTTCCACAGGCAGAATTGAGAGCGGAACGCCATCCTCGTCCAGGGTGATGGTCGTAGCAGGAAGGTCCATATCAACGCTTCCCTGATCCCGTCGCCGCCGCCGGAGCATCTGGGCCAGAAGCTCCAGAATGTGAAGGCTTGGTGCCAGAGGGTCCGACTCTCCCTGAAGGATCTCTTCGACTTCTTCATAGGTAAAGCGTCGGGAACTCTGAATAATGCTTTCCGTGATTGTCAGATCGTGTACGGTACCGATGCTGTCCAGAACGACAAGCACCGAGAAGGCAAGGCGGGGTCTGCCCGGGACAAGACTGCAGAGATCGTTTGAAAGATGCTCGGGAAGCATGGGGAGCACTTCATTCACCAGGTAGACCGAGGTTGCCCGTTCCCGGGCCTCCGCATCCAGGGCAGATCCCTCTTCAACAAAGTAGCTCACATCGGCTATGTGGATACCCAGCTCGAAGAGGCCATCCTCGCGCTGGTGAATCGAAAGCGCATCGTCGAAATCCTTGGCTGTTGCCGGGTCGATCGTGAAGCAGGTAAGGCTCCGCAGATCCTGACGGGTTTTTTCCCGCAGGGCCTTTCGGGGAGGAGGAATCTTCATCTGCTCCGCCTCCTGGAGCAATTCTTCCGGGAAGCTCAGGGGCAACCCCCGGGACAGGGCGATCAAACGCAGATCAATGCCGGAATCGTCCCGGCGCCCCACGAGTTCCAGAGGCTCCCCCAAAGGGTGCTTCTGAGGATCCGTCCAGAGCGTCATCTGCACCCGGAGGATATCACCTTCCTGAAGCGGTCCACCCGGAAGATTTTGCTCAAATCGGGTCAGTGCGGCGGTCTCGAGAATCAGGGCGCGGGACAGGCGCTGTCCCTCGGGGTAGAAACGGACTTCCCGGCCACGCCGCCCCACCCGCCCCACCAGGGGTTCCTGACTGCGTTCCAGGACTTCCACAATTCGACCTGCGGGTTTGTCCGACGCAGTTTCGGGAAAGAGCTCTACCCGGACAAGATCGCCCGAGGCGGCGACGAAAAGATGATCGTAGGGAACGAGTATATCAGGCCCTGTCCGGGGCTGGACAAATCCAAAGCCCCGGGCTGTGAGGGAAAGCTTTCCCGTGAGGCCATCGTGGGATGATTTTTTTGTTCGTCGGGGGGCTTCCGTGCGGGGTGGCTTCTTACGGGGCGGATTTTTTCGGGAAGGGTTCGTAGCAGAGGAATCTCTGCGAGGGGAACGTGGAGTTCTATTCATACTACCATGAGTGACCGATATTGCCCGTGCGGTCAAGGGGTATCGCCAAGAAGAGTGATTTTCTTCCCTCGCGGCCGGGTCTGGTCCAGCAAAAATCGGGGAAAGAGCGTTAAATCGGCGTCTTTCTCCAGTAGAAGCCCGCTGCCACCACGACGAATAACGGGTTCCAGATCCACGTCGTAGCGATCTCCCACAAGGAGAACCTCCGCAGGGGAACAACCCAGCTGATCAAGCGCTGCCTGAAAGATCGGCCAGGACGGCTTGGAGCATTCTCTGGTATCGAGCCCCGCCAGAACCGGGAAGAGATCCTCCAGACCAAGAGCTTTCAGGGTGCGCCACCCCGTCTCTTCGGGGTTGTTGGTCACCACCCCCAGGGGAAGCCTTTGGCCAAGCTCGCGAAGTGCACCGGCCAGGACAGGATCGGGACCCAGGAAATCTCCGGGCCGCAAAAGCTCCCTCCGCCAGAGAATGCTCTCGGCGATGGGTACCCCCAGCTCCACAAAGGTAGTTGCCAGGGATGGGGTTCGTCCTGTGGCGCTGGCGATCTCCCGCCGGGTCTTCTCCACCAGCTGTCGTGTCCCGGCCTCGTCCTGTCCCCGCTGCCGGGCAAGGCGGGCAACAAGCACGTCTGTTTGATGCGCCACATAGGGAGCATGCCGGTAGAGTGTGTTATCTATATCAAAGAGAAGCGCCTTCGGCGTTTTTTTTCCGGGGAAATACTGCACAGGGGGATCTCACAAAGCAGGAAAAAACGGGGCACCAGGCGCCGAATTGACAAGGGGCGTCGCAGGACACAGGCCTCCTGCGACGCCGTCACAAAAACTGATCCGATCAGCCGCTCTTGCCCTGGCTCGCCACGGCGTTTGCCTTGGCTGCGATCGCCTCCTGATCGCCCAGGTAATAGTTGCGAAGAGGTTTCAGGTCTGCATCAAGTTCGTACACCAGGGGGCTCCCGGTGGGAATGTTCAGACCAATGATCTCGTCATCGCTGATGTTGTCAAGATACTTCACCAGCGCCCGCAGGCTGTTGCCGTGGGCAGCGATCACCACACGCTTGCCGGAACGGATTGTAGGGGCAATCGTATCGTGCCAGAGCGGGAGAAAGCGCTCGACCGTATCTTTGAGGCACTCCGTCCGGGGCAGTTCAGCCTCGCTCAGATCGGCGTAGCGGGGATCATGGCCGGGATGGCGCTCATCGGACGTCTCCAGCGCCGGCGGCGGGGTATCGTAGCTGCGGCGCCAGATTTTCACTTTTTCTTCGCCGTGCTGCTCTGCCGTCTCGGCCTTGTTCAGCCCCTGAAGCGCGCCGTAGTGACGCTCGTTCAGGCGCCAGCTCTTCTCTACAGGTATCCAGACCTGATCCATGGCGTTCAGGGCCAGGTGCAGGGTATTAATGGCACGCTTCAGAACAGAGGTGTAGGCAATGTCGAAGACAAAGCCTTCTTCTTTCATCAGACGACCTGCCTCGGCGGCCTCCTGAATACCCTGTTCGGAAAGGTCAACATCGGTCCAGCCGGTAAAGCGGTTCTGTTTGTTCCAGTCACTTTCGCCATGACGCAACAAGACAAGTTTGTACATGGTTGTGCTCCCTCTATTTGATTAGATCTCAGAGTATCGAATGACTTGGCTGGTGTCAACGCAATCGGAGGATTCCCTCTCCGCGAAGGCCTCGGCGAGAGCCTCCCAGCTCAGGGTTGCGCACCGCCGACGCCCCGGGGCGTTCTTCACAAGCTCCAGAAGTTCAAGATCCCGCAGAATATCTTCGGGCAGAGTGCAGGACAGAGCGCCGGGCAACGCGACGCTCTCCTGCTCCCTGGCTGCTGTGATTCGGGCGATCATCTCCCGGCAGAGCGATACAATCTCCTGAACCGACAGGAGTGCCGCCGTCGATTCAGCCAGGGCCGCTGAAGCCTTGCATACCGCGCACCCCCGGGCCACAATGCGAAGGCCCTGAACTCCACAGCCCCCCTGCCCTCCCGGGCCACGGCAAACGGTAACAGAATCACCGCAGCTGCGGTTTGTCACGGTGATCTCCGTGACTGCTTCGGGATACCCCGGGTCTGGCGGGACCTTCGGGGCAGCCCCTGCCGGCCCCCCGGGGGTATAATAGCGCCTGACCAGCTCCAGCAGGAGTTCTTCCCAGGTTTTATCCCCTGCACGACCGCTCATATCTTATCCCAGGATTCCGTAGAGCCGTTCCAGGGCGGCCACAAAGCGATCGATCTCCTCCCTGGTGTTATAGAGATAGAACGATGCCCGCACCGTTCCCACCACCCCAAAATGGGCCATCAGGGGCTGGGCACAGTGAAATCCTGTTCTGACGGCGATTCCCTGCTGGTCCAGCAGGCTCCCTACGTCGTGAGGGTGGACTCCTTCCAGAGCGAAGGAGAAAATCCCGCCCCGGCGTTCGAGAGCGGCGGGGCCAAAGGGGCGCAGGTACGAAAGCCTTTCGGTTGCCTCCGTGACATACCGGAGGAGATCCCCTTCGTGGGCGGCGATCTCCTCGAGACCGATCTCCAGAAGATACTCGGCCGCTGCGGCCATCCCCACGGCACCGGCGATGTGAGGAGTCCCTGCCTCGAACTTCTCCGGCAGGTGTGCCCAGGTGGAGCCTTCCAGAGTCACCTCCTGGATCATGTCGCCCCCGTAATGAAAGGGGTCCATCTCTTCCAGGAGCTCCCGCTTTGCGTAGAGCACCCCGATTCCTGTGGGGCCACACATTTTATGCCCCGAGAAGGCGAAGAAATCGCAGTCCAAAGCGGTGACGTTCACGGCGTGGTGGCAGGCGTACTGGGCTCCGTCCACCAGAACCCGCGCTCCCTGATGGCGAGCCCGGGCAACAAGACCCTCCAGGGAAGGCATATACCCGGTCACGTTGGACATGGCCGTGATTGCCACGAGCCGAACCCGAGGCCCCAAAGCCCCGCAGAGGGCCTCATCGGTGAAAGCCCCCTCGGGAGTCATGGGGATATAGCGCAGGACCGCACCCGTCCGCTGCGCCACGTACTGCCAGGGAACAATGTTGGAGTGATGCTCCATGGCTGTGAGCAGTATCTCGTCGCCAGGCTTGAGGAACTTCACGGCCCAGGAATAGGCTACCAGATTGATCGATTCCGTGGTGCCCCTGGTGAAAATGACCTCACCCTGCTCCGGCGAGACCCCCAGGAAACGGCGAATCGTTTCCCGGGCGTTGTCGTAGGCAGCGGTTGCACGCTCACTCATCTCGTAGACGCCACGATGAATGTTGGCGCTATAGTCCCCGTAGTATCCCTGGAGGGCCTCAAGAACAGGCCGGGGCTTCAGGGAGGTGGCTCCATTATCAAAATAGATCAGGTCCTTGCCCCGCATGGTCGTGGCCAGGGCGGGGAAATCTTCTCTGATCGATTGTATGTCCAGTGTGGATGTCATGGCTCTTAGTATACCTGTTTCGCGGGAAGCACGACAACGAAGGCCGCGATACCTCCCGGGGAAAAAAGATCCCCGGCGAAAGGCCGGGGACGGAAAAATCGGGAGCTTCTTTCGGAACGTTAGCGTGCAGCCTGGTAGTTTTTCTCTACCTGGTCCCAGTTGACCACGTTGAAAAAGGCCTCGATATAATCGGGCCGACGGTTCTGATACGTGAGGTAGTAGGCGTGCTCCCAGACATCGAGCCCCAGGATGGGGGTCTTGCCCTCCGTGAGGGGGCTGTCCTGGTTCGGGGTGCTTGTAACCTCAAGCGCTCCCGCTGCGTTCACTACCAGCCAGGCCCAGCCGCTCCCAAAGCGTGTGGCCGCAGCGTTGGCAAACTTCTCCCGGAAGGCCTCAAAACTGCCAAAGGCCTCGGTGATCGCCCCGGCCACGGCTCCGGAGGGCGCGCCACCTGCCCCGGGAGCGAGAACTGTCCAGAAAAGATTGTGGTTTACATGACCGCCGCCGTTATTCCGGACAGCGCCACGAATGTTCTCGGGAAGCTCTCCGAGACGGGTTACCAGATCCTCGGCGCTCCAGGAGGCATAGTCTGTGCCCTCCACGGCCGCGTTCAGTTTGGTGGTATACGCCACGTGGTGCTTGTCGTGATGAATTTTCATGGTCATCTCATCGATATGGGGTTCCAGTGCGTTGTAGGCGTAGGGCAACGCCGGTGTTTCAAAAGCCATTTGTGCCTCCTTGATTGGTTCGCTTGCGTCCTGTACTGCGCCGCCCCTACGGGCGGGCTCTCTCAAAATAATAACAACAGAACTCATGAAAGGGCAAATCGCCAAGGTTCGTATCGGGTCCCGGGGAGAGGATTCCCGGGATTTCTTGAGGACTTCCCCGAAAGAGTGTAAAATTCGCAGGTGCTCTGGTCTTCATATCTGTCGGGACTGATCCTGGGGTTGGGAATATGCAGCCTCCACTGCTCTCTCCTGCTGGCGCCCCTGGCGGCGCACCTTCACAGCACCTGGCGCGGAGGAGTTCGCACAGCTCTCCTCTTCAGCCTGGGCAAAACAATCGCCCTCACCGTCTACGGCGGCCTGGCCGTTCTCATGGGATTTCTGGTCTATGACATCTTTCATCACCGGTGGGTCACCTTTGCTGCAGGCATGATTGTGGCGATCACGGGAATCTGGTTTCTCCTCTACAGCGGACACTGCGGGTGCCTTGCCCGAAGAGGATCACCCTTCATGCTGGGACTGGTGGACGGAGCCGTACCCTGCGCTGCCACCTCGGGGTTTCTTCTCTACCTGGCCACCCGGGGCGGCAGCCCTCTTCTGGGAATGGCCGGGGGCTTCTTCTTTGGACTTGGCACCGCCACGGGTCCGGCCCTCCTGGTCTGCGGGATAGCCCCTTCCTTGTGGAGGCGCCTGACCGGAAAACCCCAAACCCGGATTATCCTGCGGGTAGCAGGAGCATCGGTGCTCTTCCTCTGGTCTTTTTTCCTCCTTGCAGGAGCGGGACTGTGATTCTTCCCAAGGACCGGATCAGGGGACGCCTTCTTTGGGCCGCAGCAGCCACGGGCGCCAGCGGTCTTCTGGCCCAGATGGTGCTCCTGCGGGAACTGCTTGTGGTGTTTGCCGGGAACGAGCTGACCATCGGAATCATCCTGGCGAACTGGCTGGCCCTGGAAGCGGCCGGTTCCTTTTGGGCCCGTGGCCGGGCGCGGCTCGCAGGGAGTTGTGGAATATCCCGGTACAGCATGACCAGTCTTGCCTTCTGCATCACCCTTGTTCCGGCTCTCTGGGGAGTTCGCCTGATCAAACCCCTCCTGGGTCTTTCCGTGGGGACCGTACCAGGCCTTGCCACGGCCGCGGCGAGCACCTTTCTTGTCCTCCTGCCCGTGAGCTTCACCCACGGCGCACTCTTCACGTGGGGTTGCGCGATAGCCTCCCGGGAGCGCTCGGGATTCCCTCAATCCCCGGCTACCCTCCCCATGGCCTCGATCTACATTCTGGAAACTGCAGGAACCTTCCTGGCGGGGCTTCTCTGGACGTGGCTCCTGGTTCCCCGGGCAGGGTCATTCCAGATCGTGGCAGGTATTATTCTGCTTCAGTCCGTGACGGTGATCATTCTGATCGCAAAATTCCCGGGTTCACCACCGGAAACCCTTCCGGAAGAGAACCAGACCCCGGCCCCGGGAGCCTTCGCGGGCGCCCTCATTCTGGCGGCCGGGGCGGCCCTGCTTCTCGGGACGGGCGGAGCAGAGTATCTGCAGCATCGCTCGATCCGGCGGCTCTGGCAGGACCAGAATATTCTGCATTACGAAAACACCCTGAAGGGCAACATCGCCATCACCGAGAACCAGGGACAATATACCTTCTTCACCGATGGCACCCCGGCCTTCATCCAGCCGATCCCCGACATGACCCTGGTGGAACCCCTGGTCCATATCGCCATGACAGCTCATCCCCGGCCAAAACGGGTTCTTCTTATCGGCGGAGGAGCAAGTGGAGTTCTGGAAGAGCTTCTGCATCACCCCTCCCTGACCCTGGTGGAGTATACCGAACTGGACCCCAGGCTCCTGGAACTGCAACGCGAGGTTGCGGCCCTCACCGGGGAGACATGGATCGATGATCCCAGGATACATCTCCGGGCGCGGGACGCCCGGGCACTGCTTCAGGAATCGGCCACATCCTACGATCTGATCATCAGCCGAACCAGCGACCCCTCGAACCTGCACAATGCCCGTTACTTCAGCCAGGAGTTCCTGGAACTGGCGGCACAAAACCTGACGGAACAGGGAATTCTGGTGCTGGGCTTTCCCGGGTTGGTGGGGCACCTGACAGAACCGCTCCAGGAGATGAGCGCCAGTCTGATCCACACCCTTCGCCAGAACTTTCCCTGGCTTCGCGCCTTCCCCGGCGAGGGGCAGTCCTTCCTGCTGGCGTCGCAAGATCCTGCCATCATCCATCTGGACCACCAGATCTTCACCGATCACCTTCGAGAGCGGGGGTTGCTCTCGGCCGGGGTTATTCCCTGGTACATGGAACAGCGCCTGCATCCCCGCTGGCACCACTGGTTCGAGGAGTTCGCTGCCCCGGGGAGGTCCCGAATCAACAGGGAATTTCAGCCCCGGGTACTTCTCCTGAGCATCGCCCACTGGAGCAGGCTCAACGCGCCCCTCACAGGCCGCCTCCTGGAAAGGATCTACGGACTCCACCCTGCCCTGATCGTCCTGGGGACAATCCTGATCCTTCTGTTGCCAGCATCCGCCTTGAACCGCCTGAGCCCCCGGCCCCGAACCTTCATTGTCCCCTCGGTGATAACCACAGGGTTTTCCGCCATGGTGGTAAACCTCGCGCTTCTCTTCTCGTTCGAGGTCCTGGCGGGCCGCCTCTTCGGCTGGCTGGGACTACTCTCGGCAGCTTTTATTTCCGGCCTTGGTGTGGGCGCCCTCGTGACCAGACACCGCCTCGGCCGCCCGGGACGAGAAGACCGACTGGGATACGAATCGCCGCGAATCTGGGGCATGGTTGTGCGAAGCGAGCTGGCGATCCTGCTTTTCTGCTCTCTCCTCCTGATCCTGCTTCCCCTGGTGGCACCGCTTGTCTCGGGGAAGGTCCCCCCGGCGCTCCTTCGGGGGGCTTTTCTGCTGATTCTTCCGGCGGCAGGGATGGTCTGCGGGAGGCAGTTCCCCATAGCCTGCGAGGCCCTTCTGGAGAAGGGCTCCCGGGGAGGATCGCCTGCTCCTGCATCTACGGCGGGGCTGGTCTACGGAGCCGATCTTGCCGGAGGCTGTATCGGAGGCATTCTGGGGGGTGTTCTGCTGCTGCCACTGCTGGGACTGACCGGCGCAGGAATCACTCTGGGGTTGCTGAAATCAGGAACACTTCTGGTTCTGCTCTTGCGAAGCCCCTGGCGTATTAACTACACTTGAAGTGACACGATCCGATACGCAGGGCAGGAACAGACAATGAAGATGTCCATATTCAGGACCGCCACGGCGCTTGGTCTTCTTTCGGTCTTTTTGATGGTTGGTCTCTCCACACGAATCAGCTATGGCGCGGGCTCCGGAGAAAAGCCCGATCTGCCTCGAACCGACGGGCGGAGTGGCAGCACGCCGATCTCTCGGGAAAGTGACTTTGTACCCTCCTACGTGGAGCTTCACAAGAGCGGCGAGCTGGCCCGGCGCGCAGGCGAACTCTGGCAAATGATGGAGTCCTGCACGCTCTGTCCGCGCTCCTGCGGCGTCAATCGTCTGGCTGGAGAACGAGGCTATTGCCGGGCCCCCGGATATCGGCTGATCCTGGCCGCGATCCAGCCCCATTTTGGCGAGGAACGGCCGCTGGTCGGGCGCGGCGGCTCGGGAACGCTCTTCTTTAGCCACTGCAACCTGCGGTGCGTCTTCTGCCAGAACTACCAAATCAGCATCCAGGGGCGGGGAACGGCCGTATCGATCAACGATCTTGCCGCAGCGATGCTGAGTCTCCAGGAACTGGGATCTCATAATATCAATGTGGTCACCCCAACCCACTATTCACCTCACATCGTGGCTGCCCTGGATATCGCGGCCGGTCAGGGCCTGCGTATCCCCCTGGTCTGGAACACCAGCGGCTGGGAGCGGGTTGAGGTTCTTCGCCTTCTTGATGGCGTGGTGGATATCTATCTGCCCGATATCAAGTTTGCCGCCAGCGCCGAGGCCGGAGAGTACACAGCCACTCCAAGCTACCCCGAGGATACCCGGGCAGCTGTTCTTGAGATGCACCGCCAGGTAGGGGTTGCCCGGCCAGACTCCGGAGGGATCATCAACCGGGGCCTCATGATACGCCATCTGGTGATGCCCGACAGCGCCAGCGGCTCCCGGGAGGTCCTGGACTGGATAGCAGAAAACCTGCCCTCCGATACCTACATCAACATTATGGAACAGTATTCGCCCCACCACCAGGCCTTCAATTTTCCCCGGATCGCCCGCCGGATCGACCCCGGAGAATATCAGGCTGTGGTGGACCATGCCCGGGACCTGGGACTGACCAACCTGGATTCCCGCACGGCCCGGTGGCTGGATTAGGGCACGGGTGTTTTTGAGGGCTGCCGGGGGGATGAGCGGCGGTTCATGTGACGGATAACACTGGCTGTGCCTGATTAGTGTTTAATCGTCTCCATTTATCGGGCAACGAGCCAGCAAGGAGCTGATTAATTCGTTCCATGCCGATTGCCGTTCTGAAATGCTCTCAATGGTCATGGAGTTGGAGATCGCACCGGGTGAGAAGATTTCCAGCCGATCAGACAACAGATGCAGGCGAATCCTGGAACCGTAAATGGAGTAATCCCGATGGGCCATGGAAAGGGCGACAGCATTGACCACCGCCTCGAACACCGCATTCATGGAAAACTGGGGCCTTTCGATCCGATTGGGCGCTTTGATGGCAAAAACCCGCATGTTTCTCTCCACGAACTTGCAGGCGTCCCGAACCTGGACATCAAGCGGGCGAGTGATGTCCTTGACATCCAGTTGACAGTTGCCCGCAGGGGGGCATCATAGATGTGGCAGGAACTGTCTGCGCCGTCCGTCGAAGCAATGAGTCGCACCTGACTGCGTTGCTGAAATCACCGCGCCAAACCATCCGGTTTTATCTCGCGCCAGGAACTTCCTATGCGATGGAAATAGCCATTGGGGCTTTTGTGGACAAACAGACTGCGGGGCACGTCGATTCGCAGGATAATTTTCTCATCACTCTGTTGATCGGGCACAATGAGTTCGCGTATGACGCAATCCAGGGGAGGATCAATCGAGTCGTTACAAATGGAACGAAGCCAGCCTTCAACTATGTCAAGTTTCTCCGCCGGTATCCCCAGAATATCCCTGGTCTTGTCGCCAACCCTCAGAACAATAATGCCCGATGCCGTATTCGCCATGGCCGCCAGTTCGTCCGCCATGCCATCCCTGTGCGGGCCTCAACACTGGTTTTCTTGTATAAGGTTGATTTGCTGAGCCCAAGGTATTCGGCCGCCTGGTCAATGGAACGCAACTTCACGAGAAACCTCCCACGATAGAATCCACGCGATGGCTGGTCGCGCAACTATTCAGTAGTGAGCCACGGGAGGATTGTGGAGAAGAATCCGGTGCGGATCTCGTTCAACTGCTCCACCGTTACCGGTTCTCGTGTCATCCCGTCGAACTCTACGACGAACTCTCGATCAAGCTCCTTCGCGTTGGGAGAAAGGAGTTCAGAGATCGGACGGTTGTGGGAGATGAGGTAAACCAGGAAGGCTGCACGTAATCGATCGTCCATGGCCCCGGATTGGAGAATATATTCCACGTCGAAAATGTCGCGGGGATGCTGCCGATCCCAGGGCATCGCTAATGTTGTTCATGCTCGTGGCGCGATCATGAATGGGCAGGTAGACGAGATCCAGGTCCACTGAAAGGCGCGGCATGTCCCGGAGAAACAAATTAATGCCGTTCCACCCTTTAGCGCCACGTTTCCACGGTGGGAAGAACTGTTGCTTACGACGTGTGAGCGCGTGGCGTCTGCGCACCGGCCGCAAAAGCGCTGCAGTCGTGCTTTCGTCATCCGAGGTCGTAGCGCTCTCGGAGCTTCTCAATGTCGAGCAGATACTGCTGAAACGTCTCGCCTCCGAGCCACTCGATTGCAAGCATTACAAGATTTACAAAATGCATTGGGACAGCCATGGAACTGTGCAAGCGAATGCTTCCCCTTGCCACGAAGTACACCTGGTCCGCCATTTCGGTCAGTTCAATAAGCATTGTGTCCGTGGCTACGACGACCAGAGCGCCACAGTCATGCGCGAGCTTCATCGCGCCGTGGGTGCGGCGCCGGTCTGGAAAGTAGTGGAATACAAGAAGCATATCATCCTCGTTGATGCCAAATGCATCTTCGACAATATGTTGAGAATCCTCGCCGAGAATGCGTACGTCGAGTTTGTAGCGTTTCAGTCGTTGAAAGAGATAGTGTGCTGGATACATACCGGTGCTTGTTCCGAGGATATAGATTCTACGTTTGTTGAGCATTGACCGAGCAAGCTGCTCTACGTCGTCGGTCGGCACGTGCTCGAGCTGCCGCTGTAGCGCCTTTGCCTCCTCCTCGATTGACGTGGTCACAAGCTGGTCGAACGATCGAATATCCTTGAACGTCGCCTTGGAGGCCCGGTACGCGTTTATGTGATGCGCGTAGAACTCTTCAACCCCATTTCGGAACTCTTTGTACCGCTCGTATCCGAGTTTGCGATACAGCTGAATAATCTTGGGTTTGCTCACCCCGGTGCGTTCGCAGAGGTCCTTCAGAGACATGAACGCTGCCTCGTGGGGACTCTCGGTAACATACTCCAGGACGCGTGTCTCGGTTTCGGTCAGACGACCGGCCAATTTCGATACTCGTTTACCCCACCCGAATTTGTCTGCCATAACAACCGCAGTGTACCGTCTTTTTCGCAAATCGTCAAGAAAAGTAATTTACAACCGGTTATTGTTTACCATTTACCGGTTTTGGGCGGCAATATGGTAAAAATAAGTAAACTATATTGGAAATTGCGTAACTTTTTGTTGACAGGTGCTGAATACCCGCGTACGCTTACTTAATGTCACGTTCGCCGCTTGCCGGCGAGAAAAAGGAGATTGTCATGAAAAAAGCATTACTGTTTGTGCTCGTGCTTCTCGCATCCGCCGCACTGGTATTCGGCGGTGGCCAGCAGGAAGCGTCGGAGGAAGATCCGGAAAGTCTCGTTCTTGGAATGGTTCCCTCACGGGAAGTCGGGCGAATGATCCAATCGATTAATCCGCTGACCGATCTGCTGTCCGGAGAGTTGGGCATGCCTGTGGAAGGAACCATATTAACCAGCTTCACCGGTGTCATTGAAGCAATGGGAACCGGCCGCGTGGATATTGGAATTTTTGGACCATTTGCACTTGTTCTCGGTGAAGAACGGCATGGCCTCGAAATTATACTGAACTCCATTCGCCGTGGTGAGTCCGAATACTTCGCTCAGTACGTGGTCCGCAAAGACAGCGGAATCGAAGATTTCGAGGACCTGCACGGAAGGACCATGGCCTTTGTCGACCCGGCATCGGCATCCGGTTATCTATTCCCGTATGTTGACCTGCTGAACAACGGAATTGATCCGGAAACGGATTTCGCCGAATATTTTTTCGCCGGCGCACATGATGGAGCGGTAAGCGCAGTTATGACTGGTGAGGTCGATGTCGCAGTCAGTTTCGAAGATGTTCGCAAAGAATTGGTAGTGGAGTTCCCCACCATCATGGAGGAAACGAAAATACTCGCGCGCACTGAAGCGATTCCTAACGACGGCGTGGCGGTACGCCCGGGGCTTTCCGATGAACTCAAAAGGGCAATTCAAAACGCATTCGTCGCGGTCGGCGAAACAGATGAAGGCCGGGAACTTCTTAATACCCTTTATAACGTCTCCGGATTTGTCCCTGCCGACAGCGAGCGCTACAACATTGTCCGCCAGACATTCGCAGAGATGGAAGAGTTCATCGACTTCTAGAGATTTACGGGAAACCTTTGAAGTGAGGCACGGAGATCGACATGTCGCTTCTCCGTGTGCTTCCACTTTCGTTGTACGCCGACTGCCAAAGGTGATGTTGCCTGTGGTGGTCGGTGCGGCCGGGATTCGTACCGAATCAGAATATTACTGAGGGATAGCTGCCATCGTTACTTTAGAAAATGTCACGGTAACCTACGCTGCTGGTTCAGTGAAGGCACTGAAGAATTTCAATATAACCATTAACCCGGGCGAGTTCGTTGTTGTCGTCGGTCTCAGTGGTGCCGGCAAATCGACCATGCTACGCTGCGTGAACCGACTTGTAACTCCAACCGACGGGAAGGTTTATATCGACGGCAAGGATATAACCGGTGCCAACGGCACCGCCTTGAAGCGTCTTCGTCGTGAAGTCGGTATGATCTTCCAGAACTTCAATCTGGTAAAACGATCACCGGTACTTCGAAACGTTCTGGCCGGGCGTGTCAGTTATGTACCGACCTGGCGAACTCTGTTAGGCCTGTTCCCCAAAGCAGATAGGGAAATCGCGCTAGACTGTCTGCAACGCGTGGGAATTCCCGAAAAGGCAGCTGTTCGCGCCGATGCTTTGTCGGGGGGACAACAGCAACGCGTCGGTATTGCGCGGGCGCTGGCACAAAAGCCGAAAATCATTCTGGCGGATGAACCGGTAGCGTCGCTTGATCCTCCGACGTCCCATGCGGTTATGCGCGATCTCAAGCGCATAAACCGTGAAGACAACATTACGACACTGGTGAATCTGCACTTTATCGATATGGCGCTGGAGTATGCCGATCGGATAATCGGCCTGCGCGATGGCGAGCTTGTGTTCGACGGGTCGACGAGTGAAGCGACCAGCGATGTGTTTGAAGAGATCTACGGACGTCCCATTACCGATGACGACGTGATAGGAGAGGACTCAGATGCCGCAAGTTTCTAGTCATACGACTAACCCTCCGGTTATTCTCTGGAAGGGGAAACTCAAGAAGGCGGGTGCGATCACAGCGATCGCCGCAATATACATCTGGGCCGCCCGCGGAATCGGTTTTAATCTCTTTGAGATTATCCGGGAGTTGCCCCAGTTTTTTTCCCTGCTCGGGGAAATGATTCCGCCGAACTGGGGATACACAGCCCGGGTGTTTCCCGCGCTTCTCGAGACAGTTCAGATTGCCGTTCTCGCAACCCTTGTCGGAAGCATTTTAGCCTTTCCCCTTACGCTGTTTTCGGCGAACAACATCAACACAAATACTCCTCTCTATTTCCTTGCGAAAGGGTTCATGAACTTCATTCGTACGATACCTGAGCTTTTGTACGCCTCAATACTGGTCGCAGGCATAGGGCTCGGCGCATTTTCAGGTATGCTCGCGCTGACCATATTTTCAACGGCTGTCATTGCGAAACTTGCGAGCGAAAGCCTTGAAGCCATTGATCACGGTCCCATCGAAGCCCTGCAGGCGGTCGGTGCGAACAAACTGGAGGTAATACGCTTCGCCGTTGTTCCGCAGATGCTCTCGTTCTACGCAAGCTATACCCTGTATGTCTTCGAGATTAATATTCGTGCGTCAACCGTGCTCGGGCTTGTAGGAGCAGGAGGAGTCGGTGTATTGCTCAGGACATCACTCGACCTGTTTCGCTATGCAAATGCAGCGACCACAATACTTATTACGTTTGTGTTCGTTATGATCATTGATTACACGAGCACCCGAATGCGGGAGAGGCTGACATGAGCGATCAATCCGTTTCCAGAAAAATTCGAATTATCGGGAATCTTGTCGTTCTCGCGGTGGTCCTGCTTTGGGCTGCCGACGGAATGAATATTAATCTCGAACGTATCCGAACCGGCATACCGACTATCGGCCGGATCGTGGCCGCGATGATCCCTCCGGATACAAGCTTTCTCGTTCAATCATCGCTCGCGATGCTTGAAAGTATTCAGATTGCCATAATGGGAACAACCGTCGCTGCGATACTCACGTTTCCGATCAGCTTTCTTGCAGCCAACAACGTTGGTGTACCCGGCGTTGTCGTCTGGATATCAAAGCAGATCCTCAACGCGATACGGACCTTCCCAGAGCTCATCCTCGGAATTTTCTTTGTCGCGTCTTACGGTCCCGGAGCGCTGGCCGGGGTCATGGCAATTGGTCTGAACTCTATAGGCATGCTCGGAAAACTCAATTCGGAGATCGTCGAGAATATCGACCGGGGGCCAATTGAGGCGCTGCAGTCGAGCGGTGCAAACGGTGCAGAGATTTTCCTTTACGCCGTTTTCCCGCAGGTGCTTCCCGAGTTTGTAGCCACTGCGCTGTACAGATTCGAGCTTAACCTGCGCAATGCCACGGTGCTCGGACTTGTCGGCGCCGGCGGAATTGGTGTCATTCTTCTCCAGAGCCTGCAGTTCCGCCGCTGGCCTGTCGTGGGAATGTCGCTTCTCGCGGTTATTGTTGCCGTAACCGCAATCGACTATACGAGCGCCTATATCCGCAAGCGGATAATTTGACGGTGGCGCTAATGATCGCGGCACGGGCTCCTACGCCTACATATGTATAGTGATAAACAGCGCGCGTTGGCAGATCTTGTGAACAGCGGCCCGCTGGCCGCTACCCGACAACGGTCACACTTTTTATGGGAAAATGGAGAACCATGAGCGAAAATGCAAACAGGGCCGGACGCCGGCCCCTGATACTTGTCACCAATGATGACGGAATAGAATCGCCTGGTCTGCATGCGGTAGCCGAAGCTGCCGTTGCGGCCGCAAAGGGAGCGAATGGAGCCGGCGAGGTTATCGTCGCCGCACCCACAAACCAGCAGACTGCGCGCGGCAGAAGCATGAACGGAAACGAGCGCGATCATTTTCATCCGTATGAGATTCCCGAAACGAACACGGATAACAGACGGCTTACCGCATGGCATATCGATGCCAGTCCGGCGCTTGTGTGTCAGCACGCCCTAACCGTACTCTGTGATGGTCGCACACCCGACCTTGTCGTTTCCGGGATTAACTACGGGGAAAACATCGGCACGGATATCGGAGGGTCGGGCACGCTCGGCGCCGCCTTTCAGGCTGCCGCCCAGGGAATTCCTGCGCTCGCACTGTCGCGCCAGACCGGCGTTGAAAATCACTTTTTCCACGGCCACCTCGACTGGAGTGAAACCATCCGGGTCGCTGAGCGATGGATTCGGAAAATCCTCGATCTTGCTCCATCCCTAGCTGCTCAACCTCCCGGGCGCCGTCCGTTCGACGTGCTCAAAGTAGATATTCCCGACCCCTGCCCGAACGAAACTCCGGAGCGGCTTACCAGGCTTTCAATGAGCCGCTATCTCGGATTTCACATCGAAAAGCCTTCGTCCCGAACGCGACTCGGCGAATCCCGAACCTACATCGCAGCCGACGCACATTCGCTTGACCCCGCCGACGACGGCTATGCGGTCGCCGTTGACCGGGTTATCGCGGTGACTCCGCTTACCATCGATTGCACCGCATCAATGATCGAGGCTCAGCGGGTACTTCAAGTCTGAATCGTTGACACCGTTGTAGTTTGGAGCCTGGGGGTGCGGACAAAAACTTGGACTAGATTCTGAAGGAGGTAGTCCGTGTATTCGTATGAAGAGAGAATGAGAGCGGTGAAGCTCTACATCCAGTATGATCTATCAGCGGCGGCAACCATTCGGGAGTTGGGTTATCCGTCCCGGCAGAATCTTGACAGATGGTATCAAGAGTATAGAGAGTACGAAGACCTCCATAGGAGCTTTCCGAGTAACCCTGGCCTGTACTGTCAATAGTGGACACGACCGCTTGATCTATGCGGATCTCCTTTCTGAGAAATAGTTTTCGGCGAAGATCGCCGGAGCGAGGTTTCCGAGAGCCGAATGACGACGCATGCGGTTGTAGAATACCTCAATGTATTCCTGGATAGCTGCCTGGGCCTCAAACCGGGTCCGAAACCGACGGTGATAGACTAACTCCTCCTTTAGTGTGCCCCAGAAACTTTCCACTGGGGGTCGAGTAGCGCGGTGGGATTTCACCACCACGCTCTCACAGAACCGTACGTGAGCCTCTCGACTCATACGGCTCTTGTCATCCAAGCTTGATACCTCCAGTGAGCAAACAGGTGTGGACTCCGACGCGCCAAACCTTTTAACCATGCATGCGCACGGGTCTTGCGCCGTTGTAGCCGCTTGAACTTTCTCCTTGCCCAACTGGCTAACGCCTTGTTGACATGATCCAACACAGAGTGAAGCTCCGATCTTCTGAAACGTCCATAGTAGTTCATCCAACCCGAAATTACCGGATTCAGGCGACGTGCCAATTCCTCAAGACTCAAATGGGTGCGGGTCTGCAACCGCCATTCTCGGCGCACTTTCTGTCGTAGCGCTTTAGCGGCCTTTCGACTTATCGCAGGGCTGAAGCTCACAAAAAACTCTCCACAATGGTCTCGCGCCGACCGTGGCCGGAAGGTGTACCCCAGAAAGTCGAAACTTTTGCAGGGCCAATTTTCCTTTCGTCGCGTATCCTTGCAGTACACAATTCGCGTTTTCGCCGTGTTCAGGGTGAGCCGACATCGCGCTAATCGCGTTTCGATCTTCCCTCTGATCCATTCCAACTGCTTCAGCGAGCGGCAATGCACAACGATATCGTCGGCATACCGTTCGAAGTGGACGTTCGGATAGTTCTCCTTCATCCATTGGTCAAACCCCAAATGCAGAAAGATGTTGGCAAGGAGCGGACTGATCACTCCACCTTGTGGTGTTCCCTTCTCCCGTGTCTGCACCGTTCCGTTAGACAACTGCACGTCGGCTCGTAGCCACCGACCTATGTACAGAAGTACCCACTTGCACGTCGTGAATCTCTCCACAGCCCGTAGCACTAATGCATGATCGAGCGTGTCGAAGAACTTGCTGATATCCAGGTCAAGCACCCAGTCATCTCTCCAGCAACGTTCGCGCGCCTGTGCTATTGCATCCAGCGCTGATCGTCCCGGACGATACCCATAGGAGTTCTCGTGAAACTCAGGCTCCACGATTGGCTCCAGGTACCGTTTGACTACTCCTTGGGCTATGCGGTCAGCAACAGTCGGGATGCCCAGCGGCCTGAGTCCGCCATCGGTTTTCGGTATTTCAACCAGTCTCACCGCTGACGGAAAGTAGCTGCCCGACGACATCCGGTTCCAGATCTTGTACAGGTTGTTCTTCAGATCAACTTCGAACTCCTCTATGCTCTCTCCGTCGATCCCTGGGCCGCCTGAACTGCGTTTCACATCCAGATAGGCTTCCCAGACCAGCGCCTTTGGTATTTCAAAGGCTTTTGTCGAACTCATGCGCTCCTCCCCTTGCGGGTTGACACACAACTTCGACCAGATGACGCAGCCCCTTCGCTCTGCAATCTTTCAATTGCTTCACCGCTACTACGGGCTGCTCCGCCCCAGTGCTTCGCCTCGGTACTCTTCTCCTTCGGGGGGCTTCCCCTTCGGATTTCTCCCTTCCCATCGAAGCGACAGGTTCCCACGTTCCCCATGAGAGCCTGAAATGAGATCACGCCGCCTCCACGCCGGACACCACTCAGCCCGTAAACAGGTAGCGTCTGAGCTTGTCCCGAGCCAACAACGCTGCTCGGTTTTGATGTCGGTTGAATTGCTTTTCGACGCGTCATCAGCGGTTCACTTCCGTTCGTCTTCTCATTTCTCACTTGACGTCTCCAACGGACGCCTTTCCATCGACGCTCACTACCTTGAGGCTCTTTACCTCGGCAGCTCGATGTAGTTTGGAACCCGGTCCTGCAACCCGATTCCGGGAGGCCATACAACTCCCATCTCCCATGGAGCATCACCTTTCGGTGTTCGTGGCACACCGTTGTCGTAGCAGTTCCCTTTGCGGGACATCGAGGGTCTCATTCCCAGCGCGACAACCGCGCGCTGGTAGGTCGTTGCGCAGTACTGGCTGCCT
>NZ_FTMS01000015.1 GCF_900156105.1 Alkalispirochaeta americana | reverse complement strand
GGCGAGTGGTATTCCTGAACCCATCACAGGAAACCAGGCGCCTGATCCATCAAAGAGCGGCGTAATTCAGGTGACTTCTTTGTTGACAAACACCGCAGACAGGCCAATCACGCCAGACACGTCTGCCAGGCCAGACATGCCAGGCCAGACATGCCAGGCCGGCGCAACACACCGGAGAGACCTTCTCCCCGGTGTGTCACCCCCTCGAAGAGAGGCCTATTCCTTGACCGCTCCTGCTGCAAAACCTCTTTTCAGATGTTCGTGAAAGAAGATATAAAAAACGATCATAGGGATTGTTGCTATCACCAGAGCTGCAAAGAGCAACCCGTAGTCACGGGACATCCCCCCGGCAAAGGCGTTGACCCCCACGGGCAGACTTCGCAGGGATTGTCGGCTCGTGAGAACAAAGACAAAGACAAACTCGTTCCAGTTTGCCAAAAACGCAAAAATCGTCATGGTGGCCACCACTGGAGCAGAAATGGGGCGGATAACGTGCCAGAAAATCTGCAGATAGGACGCCCCGTCGATGCGGGCAGACTCTTCCACGGCCCCCGGAATGCCCCGGATATAGGAAGTCGCCAGATAGATCATAAAGGGCAGCCCAAATCCCACGTAGGGCAACAGCACTCCCAGTCGTGTATCGGCGATTCCCATGCGCGTTTCCATTACAAAGAGAGGAACCAGAACGGAGTGCGCCGTGACCAGTAATCCCATGATAAAGAAGGTATAGATAAGCGATGAGATCCGGTACTGAAATTTGGCAAGCCCGTATCCGGCTGAAAGAGCCAGGATCACTGTTATCGTTGTCGCGGTGACGGCGTAGAAGACGCTGTTTGCGATCAGTATTCCCAGTCGGCCTCGTTCCCAGGCCACGGTATAGTTTGCGGTGTGAATGCTTCGGGGGAGCGCAAAGATATTCCGTACAATTTCAGGGTGCGGTTTCAGGGAGCTGTAAAAAAGCCATACCAGGGGCGCCACCGTAAGGATCGTGAAGGCCACCATGAAAATGTAGGAGAAAACCCTCCAGGCGACCAGATCTTTCTGTCGTGTCAAGGATGTGCTGCTCATGGGTGCTCCTTATTCGTACTTCCGTTCGAATCTGCGAGAGATCGTCATGAGGACAGAAATCATTCCAAGACTCAGAAAGACGATCATTATTGATATGGCGCTGCCGTAGCCGTAGTTGTAATAACGGAAGGTATTAAAATACATGTAGATTGCTATTACCTCGGTGTAATGGGCCGGACCGCCACCCGTCATGGCAAAGACGAGGTCGAAACTCTTCAGGCTTCCGGCGATTGCAAAAACGGCGGTGGTAAAGACGATATTCGTCATTTGAGGCAGAATCACTCGGAATAATATCTGGTGTTCCTTGGCACCGTCCATTACGGAGGCCTCGATCACATCGGGAGATATCTTGTTCAAATTTGCCAGAAAAATGACCATATATATTCCTGTGTAATACCAAAGAATGACACCTAAAATGGGAACAATGGCAAAGTCCCGATTCTCAAAGATGGAAAAGACGTACCGCGGGTTATCTTGCACAATGCGGACTAACTGGGTAACCACACCGGCGGGGGAAAAAATCTGATTCCACAACTTTGCAACGACGATCGCCGAAACGGTGATCGGAAGAAAAATCATGGTCTCAAAAAACTGATGTCCCCCTACTATTTTGCGATAGACAATATAGGCGAGAATAAAACCAAAGGGGATTTGCCCGAAAACGGAGACCACCACGATCAGGAGGTTGTTCCTCAATCCTATGCGGAACACCGGGTCCACCATCATGCGGGTATAGTTCCCCAGGCCGATCCATTCGGGAGTTCCAAAACCGCTCCAGCGGGTGAAACTGAGAGAAAAACTGAAGATGATCGGGAAAAGGATCACCGTGGCGTAAATTAAGACCGCTGGTCCCACCAGAATAGCATAGCTCCAGCGTTTTTCTGTCTTGCTTGTCATCTAATAAGATCTCCCTGTGAAAATCCTGCCCGCCGGCTCGAAGCCTGCGGGCAGGAAAGTGTCAGCCTGTTGGATCAGCGCCGGCTCGAATCGTTAGCGGCTACCCAGTTCTCGTAGCGCCGGGCCGCCTCTTCGGGAGAAATTGCACCGAACATCATTTCCTGAAGGGCTGGTTGAAGAATTGACATTCCTTCAGCGTCCATAATGGAGTCAATCACATAGCCCCCGGGAGTAACGGCGAGAAAATCGGCCAGTTTTCGTGTCATCAGAGGGGCGTTGTCGTCGAGAATGCCCACGACAGCGGGAACCCATCCCTGCTCTGCCTTAATCCGGGATCCTTCGGGTCCGGCAAAGAAGTAGATCCAGGTCCAGGCAGCATCAGCCTTCTCACCGGAGAGATTGGCATTCATGCCGTGACCCGTTCCCGGGACGATCGATGTGGCTCCGGGCGCTCCCTGCTCGTTGGAGAGTCGGGGGAATACATTGTAGGACGTTGTTTTCTGCTGCTCTGGTGTGAGTTCCGTGGCCAGGTTTCTTGTGCGCCATCCTCCGTCAATGAAGTAGACAGCCCGGTCGTTCACAAAGTCGGTCATGGCCTGACCGTATTCCGCCTGGTTAAGGCCCGGTGAGAACATTTCCTCCTGGAACAGACGCTGTATAACTTCCAGAGCCCGTACAAACTGGGAATCTGTGAAGGCTGCTCCCCGGCCGGCCGCAGCACGTTCAAGCCACGCTCTTCCGCCGGTCCGCTCAACCAGAGTGCTCAGGAGGGTGCTCTGCATCTGCCAACCACCACCGTTATCCATGGCGATGGGAGTGTACCCCGCAGCACGAATCACCTCACCCTGGGCGATCAGCTCTTCCAGGGTCTCCGGAAAGGAAAGGCCCAGTTCCTCCAGAAGGCGGTCGTTGGTGTACATCACGTGAGTGGTGGTAATCTGCTCGGGCAGTTCCCAGATCTCTCCGTTCGGTCCCTGGGGAACCAGGGCCGCCGGAGCAAACTGGTCGCGTACCGGTTCGATCCAGGGACGCAAATCCTTGATCAGGCCGGATCCGGTGACGTGGCCGGTGCGTTTGTCGGGCCAGAGAAACATCACGTCCGGCAGTTGTCGGGCAACGGCCATAGCCTGAAGCTTGTTATGAAAGGCTTCGTCGAAGAGATAATCAAACTCGAGTCTGATCTCGGGGTGTTTTTCCTGAAAGGCCCGGACCACGGCATGGAAGTTCTCTGTCTCCGTGTTATCGGCCAGGTCAAGATAATGGAAAATCTCGAGTTTTACGGTTCCGTCGTCTTCCTTTTCCTGCCCTCCGCCGGCAAAGACCACTCCCGCCGAGACCGTTACAGCCAGGGCTGCAACCATCAATCGTCTGAAAAAAATCATCTGAAACCTCCCTAGGGGACCTTTCATGGTCCCGATTTTGCCCCGAGGGGCTTTTATCGTTCTCCGAGGCCAAGAATGGCCTCGGTAAACTTGCTTAGTACCTCTGCACGGCCGTGACGGTTGCGGATATCTCCCAAGGGAAAGATCTGGTCCGAAAAGATTCTGTCCAGGATCATACCGGCCGCTCCGTAGACCACGGCGTTCTCCCCAAAGGAGGAAAAAGAGATCTGACACTGCACCGGGGTGTCATAGGGCCAGTTTCGCTGGATCTCTTCATGAAGAATGGGGTCCAGCTCCTGCTGGTATTTCAGGACATCGCCGCCCACAAAGAGATTATCCAGATTCATCACATTGACGATCACCGCCACGTTTCGGGCCAACTCGCGGAAAAAACGTTCCCGCAGGGCCGGGTCCTCTGTTACCTGGGCCGCCTCCTGGTTTGTGAGGGAAAACTGGCCCGATCCCTGGTGATCCCAAAAAGCGCTGCGAAACTCTCCGGTGGTAAAATTTGCTCCGGGATAGAGGGTGCCGTTGATAACGACACCGATTCCGACACCGATCCCTCCGTAATCCAGTAGCGCTTGATCGTCGGACCTCATCTGAACAAAAACGTAGAGAAAGTCGTGCATGCCGGTGGTTCGATGAAAGGCAAGCTCTCCCCAGGCGCAGGCGTTGGCATCGTTCTCGGCTATCACCGGAATCTCGCAACGATCGGATATTTCGTGCTGGAAATCGTAGGATTCCAGATTCAGGGGGATGGAACCGGCAATTACATTCTTTATGGAGTTTACGAGGCCACCCATGGCGACACCCACGCCCATGATCTGAGGGCGGTACTCCCCGGTGTCGGCCAGAAGGCTTTCGATGATCTCCAGAAGATATTCCGAGAAAGACTCCTTCCTGCGACATCGTTCCACCGTCCAGTTCTTGAGCACCTGGCCGTGGAGATCGCACAGGGCAGCGCGAAAAAAACCGGGCTGGAGTTCCATTCCCAGAACTGCTCCGAAATTCGGGTTTATCTGCAACAGGACAGGTTTTCGTCCCCCCTGGCGGGAGGCCTCTCCCTGGGCTACCTCTACAAGGAGGCCCTGATCCAGAAGCTCGTTCACCACCAGAGAAACGGTGGATTTATCCAGCCCCAGAAGGGCTGCTGCCTGAATCCGGCTTATCCTGGGGGTTCTCCAGATTGCCCGCAGGATGTGAGCCCGGTTCATGATTCGATTTCGCTTGCTTGCTGATGCCACCTGTGCTACACTCCATTTGGTTGGTTTTAAAACCAACTTCAGTGTTCCATGGTACCAGGGTTATGTCAAGGAAAATTTGTGTGGCGAGAGAAATTGAGCACTCTTTGTGAAGGAGTAGAGATATGATCGATCTTTCCGGGCTTTGGCAACTGCGCGATCTTTCAGGAGAGCACCGGCTTTCCATGAATGTTCCCGGTGATGTTTATACCGCCCTTCTGGACGAAGGGATAATTTCTGACCCCTATTGGGCTCAAAACGAGCTGGATCTGCAATGGCCAGGCAGAGAAGACTGGGTGTTGGAGCGGGAATTCTCCCTGGAACGGTATGAGCCGGGGGAGAGATGGATTTTTTTCGCTGACTCCGTGGACACCGCCGCCGAGATGTATCTGAACGGGGAACTTCTCTGGAGCGGATCGAACATGTTTGTCCCCCTGCGGGTCGAGGCCGGGGATCTTCTCCGGCAAGGTGTAAACCGGATACGGCTGGTCCTGAAAAGTCCTGAAGAGGAGTCCCGTCGCCGGGCAGAGATTCTTCCCTATACAGTCCCCCATACGGCGTATCCCGTGCAATCGCCGCATCGGAATCTTCTTCGCAAAGTCCAGTGTCACAGCGGCTGGGACTGGGGGCCTTGTTTGATGACCTCGGGTGTCTATGGCTCGATCGGGATTTCCCGTGAACCCGAGTGGTCGCTCTGTGCTGCCTGGGGGATACCTCTCAAGGAATCGGGTGATCGCTGGCGACTAAAGGTTTTCATTGAGGGCGATTATCAGGATATTCCCGGAGAGGAGATGTTCGGGCGGATTCCTGCCGTAAAGGCTCGACTTCTGGATCAGGAAGGAGTGGTAGTGGCCGAGACCGATCAGGTCAGGAAGGCCTCTCAAAGAGAGGAGGGAAGGTGCGCCAGTTCGGCCTCTGGCCTTCATCCTCGCCGGACTCGTCTGGAGGTAGACCTGGTTGTGGACGATCCCCGACTTTGGTGGCCCTCGGGATACGGCGACCAGCCATTGTACCGGTTGCAGCTGGATACCGAGGGGGGCTATCGGGAACTGACCACGGCCTTTCGCACCATAGAAGTGGTAAACAAGCCGGATCAGTGGGGGGTAAGTTTTTTCTTTCGCGTGAACGGCCGGGATATCTGGGCAAAAGGGGCAAACTGGATTCCCCTGGATGCTCTTCCGGCCCGGCAGAGCTACAAACGATATCGCCAGCTCCTGGAGGATGCCCGGGCTGCTCACATGAACATGATTCGTCTTTGGGGTGGAGGACAGTACGAGCAGGATTGTTTTTATGATCTCTGCGACGAACTGGGAATCCTGGTATGGCAGGATTTCATGTTTTCCTGTTCTCTCTATCCGTCCGAAGAGTGGTTTCTTGAAGAGGTGCGCCAGGAGGTGTCGGCCCAGGTCAGGAGACTCGCCAGTCATCCCTCGATCGCCCTGTGGTGCGGAAATAACGAGAACGTGGGCGCCCTGGGATGGTTTCCTGAATCCCGTGAAAACCGGGAACGCTATGTGATCGATTATGACCGGCTCAATACGGGGGTGATCGCCAAAGTGGTCCGCAGTCTTGATGAGAGCCGTATCTTCTGGCCCAGTTCGCCCGCTGCCGGGGAGGGAAACTTCTCTGACAACTGGCACGATGACAGCTGCGGAGACATGCACTATTGGAGCGTCTGGCACGAAGGGGCTCCCTTCAGCGCCTACTACAAGGTGGTGCCACGGTTCTGCTCGGAGTTCGGCTTTCAGTCTTTTCCTTCTCTATCGGGAATCGCCCGGTTTGCCCCGCCCGATCAGTGGAACCCCACAGCGCCCGATCTGGAACATCACCAGAGAAGTCCCAGGGGAAATGCCGTTGTTTCCGAGACGATGACACGTTATTTTCGGGTTCCCTTCGATTTTCAGGATTTTATCTATCTGAGTCAGGTGCAACAGGCCTGGGCGATCAAAAACGCCGTCTCCTTCTGGCGAAGCCGTCGTCCCCAGTCCATGGGGGCGCTCTTCTGGCAGCTGAATGACCTGTGGCCCGTTGTCTCCTGGTCCAGTATTGAATACGACGGACGGTGGAAGATGCTCCATCATGAGGCGCGGCGGTTCTTTGCACCCTCCACCCTGATCTGCCAGGTTCATCAGGACGCGGCCGAGGTCTGGTGTGCCAACGATGATTCCATCCCTCTGGAAGGAAAAGTGCTGATGCGGTTTTTGGACTGGCAGGGCCATACCCTTCGGGAGGAGATGCGGACAGTCCAGGTACCCCCCGATTCTGTTGCCGAGGTTGCCCGATACGACGTGAAGGATATGGGGTTCGCTCCTCACCAGGGTTTCCTGGTTGCCCAGTGGGAAGGATCTCAACGGGTGGAGCGGGACTGGACCTTCCTGACGGAACCGAAACGGTGCGAGCTTCTCCCTCCGGTACTGGAGGTGCGGTCGCAGGTGGCTCCGCCATCGGGGGAAGGGTCCGGCTTCGTCTGGGAGCTTTCATGTGATGCCGCTCCAGCTTTCTGGGTCTTTCCTGATTTTGGAGATACACCCTGGCGGGCCGGAGATGCCGGATTTCTTCTTCTTCCCGGGGAAACTCGATCGTTCAGGGTAACCTTTCCCGAGGAAGAGTCATTTCGGAGGGCTTCGGGGGAGCACAATCTTGAGGACCCGACCCGGCTGGTCCGGGTTCGGCATCTGGCATCGGCCTGTCACGGTCGACCCGATTCGGCCCAGGTAAAAGCAGAGACATCTCAAGGCCGGTAGATCACAACCGGACTGGTTCTCATAAATAAGATGAAGGAAGGGTACAATGGCTAGACGACATTTTCCATCGGATTTTCTTTGGGGAGTTGCTGCGGCAAGCTATCAGGTTGAGGGTGCGGCCCGGGAGGATGGCCGGGGGCAAAGTATCTGGGATACCTTCTCCCGTACTCCCGGCGCAGTGCTTCACGGTCACACCGGAGATGTCTCGGTTGATCAATACCATCGCTACCACGAAGATGCCGGGCTTATGAAGGACCTGGGCGTCGGATCCTACCGGTTCTCTCTGGCCTGGCCCCGAATCCAACCGCTGGGCAGAGGAGATTTCAACTCCCGAGGGTTTGATTATTATAAAAGGCTGTGCGATGCCTTGCACCAGCGGGGGATCGCCGCTGCTGCAACGCTCTATCATTGGGATCTTCCCCAACCCCTGGAGGATGCCGGAGGGTGGCCGCATCGCGATACGGCGTATCGCTTCGCCGAATACGCGCAGGCCTGCTTTACCGAACTTGGCAGCCATGTCGATCTCTGGATTACCCTGAACGAACCCTGGTGCAGCGCTGTCCTGGGGTATCATGAGGGCGTTCACGCGCCAGGCCGAAAAGACCTCTCCGCAGCCTGGGCTGCTTCTCACCATCTGCTTCTGGGGCACGGTCTGGCTCTCCAGGCGTACCGGGAGCAGAGCAATCTTTCGGAGAATCCCATCGGTATAACCCTGAACATTGATACTCCCCGGCCTGCCACGCAGGATCCCCAGGATGTTCTTGCTGCTGATCGGGCCATGGACCTCAGGACCCGGATGTACTTTGATCCCCTCTTTGGGCGGGGGTATCCAGAACGGCATTTTGAGGCGTATCCCGGAGAGACGCCCCCGGAGGTGAAGGATGGCGATATGGATCTCATCGCCGGAAAGCTGGATTTTCTGGGATTGAACTACTATTTCGAACCTGTCATGGCTTTTGATCCCGAGCATCCCGAAGGATTCCGTATTGCTCCTGGCTATCACGAGACCACCGCGATGGGTTGGCCCATTACCCCTCGGGGATTATATCGGCAACTTGCGTGGGTTGCCCGGGAAACCCGGGGAGAGTGCCCGCTCTATATCACCGAAAACGGCTGCGCCATGGATGATTCTCTCAGTGATGATGGCCTTCGTTGCAAGGACCCCCGACGTGTTCAGTATTTGCGCGACCACTTCTCGGCGGCCCTGGACGCTCTGGAGGAAGGGGTCGATCTGCGGGGCTACTTTGTCTGGAGCCTGATCGACAATTTCGAGTGGGCCCTGGGCTACACCAAACGGTTTGGTATTATCTATGCCGATTACATCAACCAGCGGAGAGTCCCGAAGGATAGTTACTACTACCTTCGGGAAGTGATCAGCGGCTCGGAGGAACTGTGATGAACAGGCCGATATGGGATGATCTTCTCCCGGAGCCTCAGCGGGTTGATAGTGCGAGCCAGGGTGTGTCCGAGGGGTTTCTCCTTCCTCCGGTGTTGCGCCTCTGGTGCAGCGACGAGACGGGCCGGGCTACTGCTCTGGCGGCGATGGAATCGGTAGAGCGTCTGCGGACCAAATCCGATATTCCCTGGGATCTGTGTCAGGACCAGTCCCGGGCCCACGTGGTGGTCCTTTCGGGGACGGACTGTACCAGCGCACACTCCGGGGGATATCTCCTGAAAGTGGACGCCAGGGGGATCACAATTACCGGACAGGACAGGTCCGGAATCGCGGCGGGGCTTGCCACTCTCTTTCAGGCGCTCCTGCACTGCCGGTATCGATTTCGGGAAGGGGCGGAGTTCCGGCTTCCCCCGGTGGTGATCGAGGACTGGCCTGCACACGCCTGGCGTGGTTTCATGTTCGATCTGGCTCGCCACTTCTTCCCCATGGAGTCGCTCTATCGCTTTCTGGACCTTCTCTGGTTGCTCCGGTTCAGTCGGTTTCAGTTGCATCTCACCGACGATCAGGGTTGGCGTGTGCCCCTGGAGGGGTATCCCAAACTTCTCGAGCTCGGGGCCTGGCGTGATGATGGAACCAGCGATGAGAAGCGGTATGGAGGGTTTTATTCCCGACAGGAGCTTCGGGAACTGGACACAGCAGCCTCACTTCGGGGAATCACGGTGGTTCCCGAGATTGATCTGCCCGGCCATGCCTCGGCGGCGATTACGGCCTATCCCGAGCTGGGGTGTTCCGGTGTTGCTCCGGGGGTAGAGACGAGGTGGGGCATTTTTGAGTCTGTCCTCTGTCCTGCCAAAGCAGAAACGGGACGATTTATCGAGACTGTTTTTGGCGAGATGAGCGACCTCTTCCAGGGACCGTATGTGCATGTTGGAGGTGATGAGGTGATGACCAGGGCGTGGCACGACTGTCCTGGTTGCCGTGCCGAGGCATCCCGGCGGGGGATTGAGGTGGACGATCTCTACCAGGTGCTGGTTCGATCGATGACCGAGAGGGTTCTGGCCGCAGGCAAACGCCCCCTGGTCTGGGACGAGGCGTCTCGCCTGGATCTGCCCCGGGAGACTATCGTGGTGAACTGGCGGGAGCCGGAGTTTGCCCAGGCTGCCCTGGAACGGGGATACCAGATCGTCCTGGCGCCTCAGACAAGGCGAGTCTATCTTGACCACAGTCACCTGGATTCTCCCCTGGAAGCGGGGCGGCTTGGCACTGCCACGGTACAGGAAAGTGCCTCCTTTGAACCCTTCTCCTATCTGGGTGTGGCGAACTCCTGCTCCAGCCAGAAAATTCTGGGGGGACAAGCTCAGCTTTGGACCGAGGGTATCCCCTCGCATCGCCAGGCCGAGTATATGGCGGTGGTCAGGCTGGCGGCGACGAGTCAGGGGCTCTGGAGAGGTGTTCCCGGGACGACCCGCTGGGATGAAGATTTCCAGAAGCGTCTCGAAGCGGTGAGGCAGCTTCTCTTCTCCTGCGGCGTCAACGTCTACCCAGGCCCCTTCTCGGGGTAGCTCTGGCTGGGGCGCTGAGGCTGGGGTGGCCGGTCGGGACAAAGGCCCTTACGGGGGAGCCCTGATTCGCGTATACTGGGAGCGATGCCGCTTCTTGTCGTGGTTGCTCTCATGGGCGCTTTTCAGGGATTGTTACTGCTTCTTCTGGTGGGGGTCCGCTACCGAAGCAGAGAAAACCTCCCCTTCGGGATATTCCTTTTGGGGTTTTCCCTGCGCCTGGGGACCATTCCGGCCTGGACACCTGCAACTCTTCTGGAACACCCCTGGGTTTTTGCGATAGTTGGTCCCGTGCCACTTCTCTACGGGTTTCTTGTCTGGTGGTACGTGCGCGAGCTGATTCTTCCTGAGGGGGAGGGCGTGCCCGGACGCTGGTGGCTTCATGGGTTGCCCTGGTTTCTGGAGACCCTCCTCCTCACGGGATTCCTTGTTTCTCTGTCCCCTGGCGAGTACCAGGAGTTTGTTGCCAGGCTTTTTTCGCCCCAGGTGCCTCTTTGGATGCCCCTGCGGCATGCGGGAAAGATTCTTCTGGGGGGGGTCTACGGAATCCTTTCGGTGCGACTTGTCTTTTTTCAGACTGGCCGTGACAGAGCGTCCAGCGAGAAAATGTCTCCGGTCATGAGACGGAGAATCGTCTGGGCTCGTTGCGTCGTGGTGGCCCCGATCCTCTCGATGGGAGCCTTCCTGATCACGGCCTTTGTGTTTCCAGGAGAATCAAGTGCAGGACAAAATCTGGCTTCTCCCTTTATTATTCCCGCCGCAGTAATGATGGGTTCTGTCTATGGGTTTTCACTCTTTCTTTTGATCGCTCCCGATGTTCTTTCTTTGACTGGGGCCAAAGAAAGAACCGGACGGGCGCCACGTGACGGGGCCTGTCCCGACCAGGATGATGCGAGGGAGATCGGGGAAAAACTTCGGGAGGTGCTGGAGCAGGGGATATACCGGGATACGTCTCTTACTCTGGACAGGCTTGCCCGGTGCCTGAATGTGCAACCCAGGATTTTGTCTGCGGTCATTCATGAGAGGTACTCCGAAAACTACACGCAACTCATCCATCGGTATCGTCTGAACGAGTTTATTGCCCGAGTCCAGGAGGGTGGCCTCCAGGGGCGCACCATTCTCTCTCTGGCTATCGAATCGGGGTTTCCCTCAAAGAGTACTTTCAACCGGGTCTTCAAAGAGCGTTTTGGTACATCTCCCTCGGTTTATCTTTCGGAAAGTGAGCGTCACCGCACGGGACTGTAGAGACGGGAAAAACCGGGACGGTGTGGCCGTGTTTTCATACCAGTTCTGGTGGTTAGGGAGTTTCAGGGAGGCGCAGACGAAGTCCCGGGGGAAGTTTCTGGTTCCGGTAGGTGAAAAGCGTCTGAAGATTCACCATCTCTCCCCGGTAGCGGATAAAGGTATTCTCCCAATCCAGAGGTGAACCCAACAGATACAGCTGGTATCGCCGGGCATGCTCTCTGCCAGGAGGGGCCGGGTCTTCTCCAGCGTAACGCGCTTCCACTTCCAGGGGATCTTCAAGATAGATGATTTCCCGCTCTTTGCCGGGCAGGGCCAGAATCAGGAGTTGACTTCGACGAATCATCCAGATTGCCTGGACTGCATCGCGGCTGTTCAGGGTGAATGGGTCGGGGGCAGGATGGATCGCTATGCGACCCGAAGCGTGCGGGCCGGACAGGGGTATGATCAGGCCGAGCACTACCAGGGTTGTTGCAGCAAACCGGGAAAGAAGGGGGCTCCTCATTGGATTCAGTGATCGGTTTTTTTTCACAAAAATCAAGTTTTCTTGGAAACCTCCTTCTCTGTGGTTTATACTTGAGCCTGATATGAAAGAAATACGCGTAAAAAAAGATACTCTCTTGCCCCAGCTGAAAAAGGCTCGCCTCTTCCGGCACCTTCCCGATGAGGCAATAGAAAAATTGATAGAGTGCTCCCGCTTTGTGGAATACGATCCACAGGAGATTCTGATCCGTGAGCACGCCGTGGAGCAGGATGTCTATGTGATTCTCTCCGGTGCCTGTTCGGTTATGGTTCATCAGGAGGGAGGTGACGCCTACGTAGCTACCCTTGGGGCGGGGCAGGTCGTGGGGGAGGCTGCTATTTTCTCCAACATGCCCCGCATCGCCACTGTACTGGCTCAGGATACGGTGCGACTTATGTGCTTTGAACGCACGGCCTTTCTGAAGGTCCTCCAGGATGATCCCCGTTCCGGCATGAAGGTTCTCTTCATGATCGTTCATAATCTGATGATGAAACTTCGCGAGGTCAATCTGGAGCTGGCCTTTGAACGCCGCGACGACGGCGGGCAAGCCGAGGTGGACCAGCTGATCGAGTCGCTTATTCCTGCTGCCGGCGCGGTTGGATTGACGCCACAGCAATAGCTGCCATGGCCACCAGAAAGATCAGCAACAGAAAAGCCGGGCGATAGGTTCCCAGCAGATCAAAGATCCCTCCTGCCACGGTTGGTCCCAGGGATCCCGCCAGGGTTCCCGCAAAGACCGTGGTGCCATAGAGCTGACCGTGGGATCGCGTGCCGAAGAGCTCTGCAATCAGGGGAGAGACGCAGGTGAAGAGCCCTCCGTGGCCGAACCCGTAGATCAAGGCAAAAAGATAAAGCCTGGGAGCTGTGGAGGTAAACTGAAGAAACACGAAAGCTGTGGCCAGGACGGCGTAGCAATACAATAGCGCCCGTTTCCCACCCAGTCGGTCGATGATTGTTCCCATAACGAGGCGCCCGGCGATGCTGATAGCCCCGATAACAGAAAGTATTCCCGCTGCCAGGGTTCTCTCGATCCCCATGTCGATGGCGTACGGTACTATGTGAACAATAATTACGGGGGTGCAGAAGAACACCGCTGCTTGTGCAATACAGACTCTCCGGAACTGGGGGTTTTTCATGAGCGCCGGGATTCCTTCGATGGGAGCAGGCTCATGGAGGGTGCTGTGGGTGTTTTGGTTCTGGAGCAACCTATCCCCATGGGGAACACCGGAATCCTCAGGGGAGCGGTGCAGAAGGCGCGATGCACAGAACACCAGCGGACCCGTTACTGCGGCGATCCAAAGGTAGGCGGTGCGCCACCCGAAGGTTGTAATCAGGATTGCCACGGCGGCCGGGCCGATTACCTGGCCAACTCCGGTCCCGGTTTTCACGATGGCTGACATGATTCCCCGGCGCCGCTCGAACCACCGGGAGACGGTGGAAAGGGTGACCACATCATGGCTGCCAAAGGCCAGGCCAATGCAAATGGGGTAGACCACGAGTAATTGCCAGGGAGCCGTGACCCGTGACATGAGGACAAATCCCAGGGAAATTGCGACGCTGGCAAGCGCGAGGATGCGGCGAGGCCCGATCTTGTCGGTGAGCCCGCCGAAGATCATCGCGCATATTCCCATCATGAGAGAAGCCAGAGATGACCCGGCGGAGATAACTGCCCGGGACCAGCCCAGATCGCTTTGGAGCGCTTCCAGGAAGAGGCCGTAGGTAAAGATTGCCCCTACGATGGTTCCCTGAACGACAAAACTGGCGGCAACAATCCGGTAGCCCTGGTAAGGCCTGGTGCCCCGAGAGAGTATTTTAGTTGACATGCCGGGGCAGTATAACGAAAAGGATCGGCGATGCGTAGATGCCTCGCAGGGGGAAGAATTGCCTTCAGGTAATGTCGGTGTTCTAGCGACGCAGACCGACAAGGACAGGTATGGCGAACCCTCCCTGGGCGAATATCCACAGCCGTGGAGCAATAAAAACAGAGGAAGACCCGGGATCGTCATCGATACGCAGGGACAGCTCAAGTCCCAGCTCCAGGAATCTGTCAAGATACCATTCATCTTTCAGGCGATCATCTTCGGTATCGACGGGCTGTGCGATGTGGTGCAGAAGATTTCCCGCAGCAAGATGAGGGCGAAGGATGTGCTGAAATCGCGGGATCGGAACGGTTGCCTCCAAGCCTATCGATCCATGCAGACTGCTTATCCAGTTTCCCTCGGTTGCCTGCAACGACGAGTGTTGACGGTATCCCGTTTCTGCCCGCCATCCTGCCCAGGTCCGGCGGGAGAAGGGTCTGGTTATTCCCAGGACGCCGCCAAAGGCATAGGTGGAAATTTCTGCATAACCTTCCTGGTGAAACGAGAGGAGTCCCGCCAGATAGCGTGTATCCCCTTCGTTCGCCTGCAGGTTCAGGGCCGAGCAAAAGAGGATCATCCCGGTGAGTATCTTTCGTAGCACCTGATCTCCTGTAGGTTTTTTTATTACAGAATTATTATACCAAGAATCATGCAGAAAGATGTGAGAAATCCCAAAGAGGTGGAAATTTCATAGCTGTGAATTCTATAGTTGATTGTGCTTTTTTTGTCGCCTGTTGCCCTGTTTCTCCTGATTTTTCACTTCGCGCCCTGTTTTGTCGGAGGGGCTTGGGCTCAGAGTCTCTTTTTGGTCGATTCTCCTTCTCCCGTGATGGCCGGGAGAAAGACCGGCAGCCTTCTCCAAACCTCTTCAATCGAAACCGGTGAGATTCCTCTGGTGGCCAACAGAACCCAGTTTGCTTATGGGCTGGCAGACAGCCTGGAGTTTATGGCACGGGTTGTGGCTGTGAACTACCGGGATGATGACTTTTATCTGGGCACCATAGCTGCTCTGGAAGGACGGGTCACGGGTCAACGTCCAGAGAAGCCGGAAGTGATGGCTTATGGAGGATTCATTTATCACAGGGATGATCTGCGGTGGAAACCCTATCAGGGAAACGTGCCCAATGTGGCCAGTGTGATCTCTCCTTACGGTGATCCGGGGTGGGACCTCTACTGCGGTGTCAGCGGCCAGCAGAACCTCTCTGTGTTCCACCAGGAGCGGCTTGTTATGGGAACAATTTCCTACGCGCGCACCCTTGGGCGGGACCATTTTCCTGACACCGAGGGATACAAAAACCGGATCTTTCTGAACGTCGCGCCGGTGCTGTGGCATCGGTCCTTTGGGCAGGGGCGTGTTACCTGGGTTGTTCAGAATCGGGCAACTCTCTGGATGGAGCGTGGGTATATGGTCGAAGTTCTTCCCCAGGTGGTAATAGATGCTCCTGGCAATGGGGTGGCGTTTCACGCCGGACTGGGACTTCCTGCTGTGGGAGGCGGCGTCTACCGCTTTCTGGCGGGTTTTCGTGTGAAGGTCCCTCCCGTGAGAGTATCGCAGGAGCAGGCCTTTATCACCGTGACGGATCTTTTTTTTCCGCCAAATCAGGCGGTGTTGCTGGGGCCGGAAAACGAACGGTCCGGGGAAAACAGGAAGATCCTGCGCCGGCTCTACCGGGATCTTCGGCAGTACCCGGGTTACACCGTGCTGATAGAGGGGCACACCAGTTTTGTTCACTGGGATGATCCCCTCCGAGGTCCTCTGGAACAGCAACAGGTCTTGCTTCCCCTTTCCCAGGCACGGGCTGATGCGGTACGGGATGCTCTCGTGGATTTGGGAATTGATCGGGCCAGAATGCAGACGGTTGGAAAAGGGGCACAGGAACCTGTGGTGCCTTTCGGGGACTCCCGGGAGCAATGGAAGAACAGAAGGGTGGAACTCATTCTGTCTCCTCCTGACGGTTCTCACTCCGAAGGGAGGTCTCAATGAGGTGTCCTGTGGGAATGGTCCTGGTGACGGCTCTCCTCTCGGGAATGTTTTTTCCGGGGTGCGAGGTTGCCCGGTATCCTTTTTATGTTGAAACCCGACGGTTGAATGTGGCCTTTGTGATAGACCGCAGCGGAAGCATGGGACAAGGACCTGATAGCCGAATGGAGAATGCGAAGAGTGCGGCCGTTGAACTGGTAGGAGGTCTGGATTCTCAGGATATCCTCGCTGTGGTTACGTTTGATAATGACGCAACGGTGGTAGCCGAGGCCCGCAGGATTTCTTCCGGGCGTCGGGACGAGGTGATTGAAAGGATTAGCACAATAACGGCCGGCGGTGGAACAACCGTTTCTGCGGGGCTCGTGGCGGGATATTCCGAGTTGAGCCGAAATCGCTCTCCCGGATTCTGGAACATCCTCATTCTGCTCTGTGACGGTGATGTGGATTCGGCCATTTCGGAGCCGCTGGTTCGCGATGCCTACGCTCGGGGTGTGCGAACATCCACGATTGGCCTGGCTGTTAGTGATTCGCAGATGGGCGATCTTGATCGCCTGGCGGAGCTGGGCAGGGGCGTCTCCCTCTTTGTTGCTGGCAACGAAGAGGTATCGGAGGTGATCAGGGAAGCCATTGATGAACTGCTCTCGCCGTGAGGCGAGAGCAGAAGCAGGGGGCTGTCTGTCGTTATTTTGGAGGTTCCAGCATTGCGGCCGGGGGCTTCTTTGTGCCGGCGACCCGAAAGAAGGCCACCGTTTCGGTGATTCGCTGGGCCTGGAGGGCCAGTTCTTTTGCTGTTGTTGCTATTGCACTGGATTGCTCGGATATCTTTTCGCTGGTGGCGTTGAACTCCTCGGAAATCGCCGCATTGTTCTGGATCACCGAATCGAGCTGGTTGATCGCCTGACTGATCTGCTGCACCCCCGTATCCTGCTCGCGGGTGGCTGCGCTTATCTCCTGAATAAGCTCGGCCGTTTTCTGGATCTCCGGTACCATGGTGTCCAGGGTTGATCCCGCTTTCTGCGCTACGGCAACGCTATTTTTGGAAAGCTCCGATATCTCGCTGGCTGCGGCACGGCTGTGTTCGGCCAGCTTGCCCACCTCGCTGGCCACAACGGCGAATCCCTTGCCATGAACTCCCGCTCGTGCGGCTTCTATGCTCGCGTTGAGGGAGAGCAGGTTTGTCTGGCGCGCTATGTCCTCGATGATCGTTATCTTCTCGGTGATCTGTTGCATGGCCTCCACAGTCTGTCGAACTGCAGCGGCCCCTTCCTGGGTGGTCTGGGCTCCCTTCACGGCAATGCTCTCGGTGCTCATTGCATTATCGGCGTTCTGGCGGATGTTGGCGCTCATCTCCTCTACGCTGGCTGAAACCTCTTCGGCGCTGGCTGCCTGCTCGGTAGCCCCCGAAGAGAGCTGCTGACTGGATTTTGAGACCTCCTGGATTCCCAGAGAGACCTGTTCTGCGCCCTCGGCCTGTTCACTTGAGCTGGAGGCAACCAGCGCAGAGGATTCCTGGATATCGGAGACAACGCTGATCAGCTTTGTTATGGTCTGGTTCAGGGAGCGGGCAAGGATTCCGATCTCATCACCCCGCCGGGTGGCCCCTTCGTCCACGGTGATGTCCAGATTTCCCGAAGCCAGTTCTTCGGCGATCTGGTTCATTGCCAGAATGGGTTTTGTGAAGTTCACTGCCAGGAGGTAAACCGCACCGGCTCCTGCCAGGAGAACCACCAGGGCAACAAGGAAGAGGTTTCGTAAAAACTGGTAGAGCACACCGTAGATGTCTGACAGCGGCCCCTGGGATACAACGATCCATCCTGTTCCCTCCGACCGGTGAGCTGCGGCGTAGGTGCCGGTGCGACGATCGATATTAAAACTGAACGAGGCGTTTCGCAGTTCTCTCAGCATGGGCTGCCGTTGGGTCCGTTCGAAATAGTTTGCTGTGAGGATATCCTCTTCCTGATCGGCTGTGATATACAATCCTTCGCCATCCAGCAGGAAGGAGCGGCTGTTTTGGGTGATTCGAAGATTCCGGACGATTTCTTCCACGGTGGTGAGAAGCACGTCCAGGCCGATCACTCCCAGCATCTCTCCCCGGCCCTCTTCGATGCGGCCGGCCACGCTCACCACCAGACTGTCGGTGATCATGTCCAGGTACGGTTCGGTAAGGATCGGTTCAGACTGTTTCAGGGCGTTGACAAACCAGGCTCGTGTGTACTGGTCGTAATCATCGGGGGGAACCCAGCCTCCGCTCTCTATCCAGATTCCTCCCTGATAGAAGGGCTCTATATCGCAGAAATACATGGCCGAGAGGTCGGGGTTGTCATCGACGCCAGCAATGAGGGATGGCAGAAGCTCGTCAATCTCGTTTATGCGGTGGCGTGCTTCGTTTCGGACAGATTTAATTGTCTGGGCGTTCACGGCGTGCCAGGCGTCCACCCGGGCTGTGGCCGCATCCATCTTGGCCTGGGTTTCTACGGCGAGTTGCTGGTTGAGCTGGCGGGAGTAATTGATATAAACCGCCGTAGTGACGGCAACAATTACCAGGGTAAGCAAACCAACCATCATCAGGGCCAGCTTCATTTTGATGGACATCTTCAAGACGGACCTCCTTGCCCAGGGGGGCGGTGTTCCGGCGCGGGCCGGTGAGAACTTCCTGTAAAAAGTTTTGTGCTTTGCCGGAGCGTTGTCAAATGATTGAGGAAAACTTTATTTGTTGGGGGAAAGATCTGCGCCCTGGCGGGGCAGGGCGCAGAGGCGGAATAATCTGATGAGGATCGTCGGGAGTCTGCACAGATGGGGATGGTGACCGGCAGCCATCGGTCTGTAAATAAATTGTTGACGGAAAAGCTAATTAATAGATACCTTCAACCCATGAAAAGAGCAATATATACGGGAATCGTAGTGTCAGGGTTGCTGGTCCTCATGGGAAATCCCCTTTTTGCACGAACCCTGGATCTGACCGATCAGAGCGGGGTGAAAGAGATCGAGATATCCAGCCGGGGCATGGCCTATGATGTGGCGGAGATCCGGGTGAACCGGGGGGATCGGGTTCGGGTAACTTACCGGAACGGTGGCGGTCGCCACGACTGGAGGGTGGACGAGTTTGAAGGCGCTGCTACACGGATGCTGAGCGCAGGTCGTTCCGAGACGGTAGAGTTTGTTGCCGATCAGGCGGGAACCTTTGTGTTCTATTGCTCGGTTCCCGGCCATCGCCAGGCGGGAATGTACGGGCGTCTGGTTGTGAAAGACTAGAAAGACTCCGGGTTTTAGGGACCTGAAATCATGTGACCGGTGATACACGGGAAAACCGCAGGCATGCGTGCGCGCAATTGACCGCTTGTGCTTTATTGGCTATCTTTGCATGTATTATGGAAAGATCGGATCTTTTGCGTGCCGAGGTGCGGGCTGGTGTCCTCAAGGCAATGGCCCACCCAACCCGTATATACATTGTAGATCTGATTCACCGCACGGGACAGCATTGTGTTCAGGATCTTTCGCTTCAGGTAGGAGTTGATGCGTCTACAATTTCCCGACATCTTTCTCTTTTGAAGCATGCCGGGATCCTTACGGACAGGAAAGAAGGTACGACCGTCTATTACTCTCTGGGATGTGATTGTATCGGCGAGTTCATGACGGGTCTGGAAAAGGTGGTTCTGGCAAAGCAAGCCCGTGAAAACCGCCTTCTTGAATCTCTTCTGGATAGAGGCTAGTCCGCGTTTTTCTGTGTCGCTAGACGTCCCCGAAGGCCTCATGATAGTTGATCGTGCCCCGGTGGTCATGGAGGTAGTTGGGGATCAGCTCCTTGATCATGAACACCTCTTCAGGAACCGGATATTCCGACCTGATTCCAAACCGCACAGAGGGCAGGAAGCCAAATCGGGGATAGTATGCAGGGTGTCCCAGGACTGTTACCGCTCCAACGCCCCGATTCGCGCACTCCTCCAGTCCGCGTACTACCAGGGCCGACCCGACGCCCCCACGCTGATGCCCCGGCATAACTGCCATAGGCGCAAGGCCCATCAGCTTGAGATTCTGCAGGGAGTTCAGGGTAACGGGGGAGAAAAAAATATGCCCCACAACCAGGGCTCCTTCCACTGCTACCATCGAGATGATGGGACGAACCTGGCTACGCAGGGTGTCTACCAGCTCAGCCTCTGCCGGTGAACCGAAGGCTGCCTCGTGGATGGCTCTGACCGCTATGATGTCTTCTTCCGTTTCCTCGCGAATGATCATGAGAGATGTGATCCTCCTTCTCCGCATTATACTACGTTTGGGACAGCATCAAGAGAAGGCAATCAGGAATAGTTGAATAGTGATGGAAAACTTGTTTGGCCATCTGCAGTGAACTACAATTAAATTCCGGGGGGGGGGCAGGAGAGGACGTGCGATGGAATCGCAAAAAAAAGATGTGCTCCTTGTGGAGGACCGGGTTGCGGTTGTACAGCAACTGGGGGAATCGCTGGAGTGCGGCGGCTATGGGGTGCAGCATCAGAACACGCTCTCAGGTGCCGTGCAGACTGTGCGTGAGCAAGGGGACTGCATCGGCGCGGTATTGGTGGGCCTTGGCTTAGTCTCTGCTGCGGAATCAACCCATCTACAGGAACTTCAGAATTGCAGTGCCGGGCCAGTTCTTTTTGTCTACGATCCCGGGCAATCCGGGGCTATCAGAAGAACCTGGGCTATCACGCCTGGAGGGTATATCCCCCACGATGCACCAGGTGCTGTGCTGGACGCTTCAATCGGTGCGGCTGAGGATCATTTCAAAACTGCCCGGACTCGCGAATCTGCGGAAAGAGATCTCCGCGAGAGTGAGCGTCGGCTGGCCTTGTTGATGGCGAACTTGCCCGGAATTGCCTACCGTTGCCGGAATGATCGGTACTGGACCATGGAATTTCTCAGCGAAGGGTGCCTGGGTCTGACGGGCTACGCGGCAGAGGATCTGCTGGATAATCGGGTTTGCTCCTACAACGATGTGATTCATCCGGACTATCGTGATTTTATCCAGGCAGCATGGGAACGGGCTCTGGCGGATCGAACCCGCCTGGTTACGGAGTATCCGATCACAACAAAAGAAGGCCTGCCCAAATGGGTCTGGGAGCAGGGGTGCGGTATCTACGCTGACAACGGTGAGGTTATCGCCCTGGAAGGATTTATAACTGACATTACCGATCGCAAAGTTGCCGAAGAGGTAATTCGTACCAGCGAGAGAAATCTTGAGGCGAAGAACAGGGAGCTGGAGCAACTGGTGTACGTGGCCTCCCATGATCTCCGTTCGCCCCTGGTGAACGTAGACGGCTTCAGCCGGGAGCTGGAGTATTCCTTGCAGGAGCTGGGGTCGATCCTCGACGGGGAAATTCAGCCGGACGAAGGCGCTGTCGCCACCTTGCGAAGAGAGCTTGCCGAAATGGCCATCTCGATCCAGCGCATACGAACCAGTACAGTTCAGATGGATCGATTATTAAAAGGGCTGTTGAAGCTCTCCCGTTTGGGCCGTGCAGCACTTCAGATAGATCCGGTTGATATGAACACATTGATGAAGGAACTGGCTTCTTCCTTCTCTTTCCGTCTTGGAGAACTGGGCGCCTGTTTCCGTGTGGAAGACCTTCCTCCGTGTCTCGGTGACGCCACGCAATTAGCGCAGATCTTCTCGAATCTGATCGATAATGCCTTGAAGTATCTTGACCCGGAACGGTCGGGAGACGTCTCGGTGAGCGGTTGCCTGGAGCACGGCCGGTCGATATACCGGGTGAGGGATAACGGGATCGGGATTTCCGAAAACCACCAGGAGAAAGTGTTCGAGTTATTTCACAGGCTCGATCCTCGTGATAGCCAAGGAGAGGGGATCGGCTTAACCGCTGTGCGACAGATTCTGTTCCGTCTGGACGGGAAGATTTCCGTTGAATCTGTTCCCGGTGTCGGAAGCACCTTCATTGTCTCTCTTCCTGCCTGCGGGATGCCTGGGGGGAGGATTCCCTATGAGATTGAGTGAAACAAGCGGAGGACCAGTCATGAAACATGAAGTGGTGATACTTATCGCCGAGGATGATGAAGGCCATGCTGACCTGATCAGGAAAAATCTTGCCCGGGCGGGAATCGTGAACCGCATCATCCACTTTGTCGATGGTCAGGAGATCATTGATTTTCTCTTTTCCCGGGGTGATGGCCCCCGAAGAATATCGGGAGAGGCCTACGTGTTGCTCCTGGATATTCGAATGCCGAAACTCGATGGCGCGGAGGTGCTGGAGCGTATCAAGGCCGACCAGGAGTTGCGGAAGATTCCGGTGATGATGATCACTACGACCGATGACCCTCGGGAGGTTGAACGTTGTCACGACCTGGGGTGTAGCAGTTATATTACCAAACCTGTGGAATACGAAGGATTTGTCCATGCAATTCGTCAGTTGGGGTTGTTTCTCTCGGTGGTGCAGATTCCCCAGATTAACGGGATGGGGTAATGAGGGCGCAGGGTAATGGAGGGTAGGCCGGAAATGCAGCAAAAAAGACCTGAGAACACCCTCCTGGTCGTTGAGGATGATCATGGGCTCCGCGAATTGATCATCAGGGTTCTCGAGAAGGCCGGGTATCTCGCTGAGGGTGTTTCCTCGGGCAGGGAAGCGCTGGAGCGAATTGCTTCCTCCTCACCCGTTGCGGTCCTGCTTGATCAGAGTCTCCCCGATATGACTGGCAAGGAGGTGATTATCGCTCTCCTCGAGAGAGACATCGTTGTGCCCTTTATTGTAATGACCGGCCAGGGTGATGAACGGTTCGCCGTGGAGATGATGAAGCTGGGGGCTGCGGACTACCTGATAAAGTATATCGATTTCCTTGATTCTCTTCCTCTGGCGGTGGGCCGTTTGTTCAAGGTGATAGAGAACAAGCGGGCTGTCGAGGCAGCGGAGGCTCGACTGAAGGAGAGCGAAGAGAGGTTCCGGTTTCTTGTGAACCATTCCGGCGATCTTATCTGGGTATTGCAGTTAAACGGCATCGTCTCCTATGTATCCCCCTCGTGGAAGAATGTTGTGGGCGGCGACCCCGGCTCTATAGCCGGAAAAGAGTTTTTGTCCTTCATCCATCCCGATGACCAAGCTCTTTTTCACGAATATACCGAGAAGGTTCTGGCTGCCCGCAAAACCATGGGTGGTCCGAAATACCGATCTCTCCACCACGACGGAACGTGGCGTTGGCACGAGGGGCGGATCACCCCTGTCTGTGCCGACGATGGCTCGGTTCTCTATTTTGTGGGGGTTTCGAGGGATATAACTGAACAACGAAGGGCGGAGGAAGAGGTCCAGAGACAGCTGAACGAGAAAGAGTTGCTTTTGAAAGAGGTTCATCATCGGGTAAAGAACAATATTGCCACGATTGAGCATCTCCTGTTGCTCCAGGCAGGCCTTTGTGTTCACCCTGAGGCGCAAGGAGCGTTGCAAGAAGCGGTCTCACGGGTCGAGAGCATGCATATTCTCTACCAGAAACTGCTCCTCACCGATGACCACCAGAGCGTGTCCGTTAAAGAGTATGTGGAGAGTCTCCTTGAATCACTGGTCGATGTATTTAAAACTGACAAGCTCATTACGATCGAGAAAGACATTGCCGATTTCAGGATGCCACCAGAGCGGGTGGTTTCTTTTGGCATAATAATTAACGAGTTGGTAACAAACGTCTTCAAATACGCCTTTCAGGGCAGACCGGGCGGGTTCGTTCGCGTGACAGTCCGCGATGGTGAGGGGGGCGCCTGCCTGGTTATTGCCGATGATGGAATCGGGTTCGCCGGGGAGAGCGATGGAGGTGATCAAGGGGGATTCGGGCTTTCTCTTGTCAGGATGCTGGCAAAACAGCTGGGGGCAACCATCTCAATGCGTAGCGATGGAGGGACCACAGTCACTGTGGACTGCGGCCCCTGACAGAACATCGTGGTCCCATCAGCGTGGAGCCGAGGGGTGCCCCGAATCACTACTCGACCTCGTGGTACTCTCCAAAGGAGTGTTCTTTCCAGCGAACCCGGCTTGGGGTCACTTCCACAAGGACCAGGTTTGGATCGTACTCATCCTTGAAAAGTCCCTTTGCACCGGGGTGGAGACGCAGGAGCTCCCGTTTTTTTTCAGGCCCGCTTGAGACATCGACAGAACCTGTAACCCGGAGGTGATTCTTCTGCTGATCCACCCAGCAGAGCTCAACCTGGGCGTTCTGCTCGAACTCTTTCATTTTCCCGCTGATAACAAAGGTGGAGCACCAGAATTTGAAATCATCGGTGATAACGAACTTCATGGGACGCACCCGGGGCTGCCCATCCACTGAGGTGGCCATCTGGCAGTAGCCAGCGCTTTGAACGATCTCTCGTACTTTATCTCGTGACATGGTACCATATTACACCGAGGAAGCTGATAAGAAAACCGAAGGGGAGATTATTATGGATGCGTCGGAATATTCAGGAATGGTGGGATCTCCTTTCCGTCTTTGTGTGTGGTCTCTTTGTGTCGCCGGTTTGCTCTTTGCCGGGTGCAGTAGTGTTCCCCCGGCAGATGAGGTTAGAGAACCTTCGGCGGAGCACCCTTCGATATCGGGGGTCTTGGCGGTGAGCTACTTCACTGATCTGAACACCCGGGAAGATGATCCGCCCTTGTCCGGTCCCGATTGGCGCTCCCGGTCAATTACAGATTTTCTGATCTCCCAGATTTCCCGGTTGGATCACATAACCGTTACCTCGCGTAGCGTGGTGCGGGAGGTGTTGCAAGAGCAGGAGTTTGCACTTCTCTCGGGTCTCACAGAAGAGACGACACAATTAGGCCGGTTTCTGGAGGCTGATTACCTCCTTTCGGGTGACTACTCGCTATACCAGGGCATCATGACGGTGAACGCGCGCCTTCTTAACGTGGAGACGGCCGAGATTGTTCGGGCCTTTCGCGTTGTTGGTCCCGAGACATCGATCCATCAGTTGCAGGAACGGCTTTTCTATGAGTTTACAAGCTTCGCCGGAATACCTCTGCGAAGAGAAAACCTGGCAGCACCGGATTACGACCCTGACACATCGTCTATTCGACGTTTCTACCGGGCGGAAGCGATGTTCGAGGAAGGTGAGAACGCAGACGCACGAAAGGAGCTTGAGGCGCTTCTGGCAGAAAATCCGCTTTTTACTCCAGCCAGGCAGCTGATCCAGGATCGTGCGGCGACCCCTTCGGGCTCGTCTGCTTCCGGTCTGGTGGTGGATGGACTGGCCAGTGTTGAGGCGGCAGACGAAGAACTGCGAAGGCAACTCTATTTCAGAAACCTCTCTCGAAGCTTTGCCCTCTACGCGGTTGCCCAGGCCTATCGGGTGGAGGTCAAGGATGTGAAGATCGAATCCCGGGACGCCGAGCTGTTTGAAGTTCAAGTAGAGGGAGAGGTTGTCCTTCGTGAAGATTTCCGGCCGGTCCTCGAAGATTTTCTGGAAGTAAACCCCTATCTGACCCCCGAAAGCAGGGCTTCCTATGAACGATTTATCAGGAGAGGTGGTTTTAGCCAAGGCATGCCCGAGCTCTTCCATCTGCAGTTCCAGGAACCGTTTCTCCTCCCCGAGGAAAGCTACCATGGGTTTGTGCGTATCACCCTGAAGGATGCCTCGGGGGAGGTGCTGTGGCGTGTGGATTCAAACCACGTGGAGGGATCTTTTCCGATCTATTCTCCTCGCTTGGGGGAGCAGAATTTTTCCCGGTGGGATCCTTCTTCCTGGTTTCACATTTCTTCTTCTTCCGGTTCTGCAGCACTGGGAAGGCGGCGCAGTTTCGCGACGCTTGGGGGGAGCTTGAAAGCTCCACATTTTTCAGGAATATGGCTGGGCCAGGCGCATTTCTCCATCTCCATGATGATTCCCCGGCAGGAGGTCAGTGCCCTGGCCACGGTTACAGGCGAGCCGCATTTCGGACGAATCTACCGGTGATCTCGATTGTGTCTTTGCGCCCCTGCTCCAGGGGGCGTTATCTTGACATCCCCCTGGAGTGCTCATAGAGTTTGTGTTATGAAACACAAACGATTATGCATGTACGGGTGTCTTCTGGCTGTCTGGTTCGGTACGGTGCTGATGCCTCTTCACAGTGAAGGAAGACCGACCTTTTATGTTCACTACGGTCATACTCCCGTATATCTTACCGATTCCGACCATGGAGACGTCTATGGCAATTCTTTTGAGTTTGGAGTCTTTATCGACGAGAACACCCAGATAGGTGTTTACAACGAACAGGTAAGCATCGAGAACGCTGCAGATATATCTATCCAGGGACTTTCTGCCGAGTACCGGGTTCTCCGGGTTGGAGGTCTTGCGACGTCTACAGGAATCATGCTGGGTAGCGGTGACAGCGGGAACGTGGCCGATATTTTTGGGCGGTTCACTTTGCTTGCTTCGGAGCATGCAAATATCAATGCCCGAATCGCCTACCGTACTGCTCCCGAAGAGGGCGCTGCCGCAGCAGACAATCTGAACGGGATTGGTTTGACCATAGGATTCGGAATCAACTTCTAGTCTGCGATTTAGTCTGCTGACTCTGACTGGCGAGGGATAGTTTGCGTTTTTCCTGGACGTTGCTGTCCCCGAATTACACCAGTATCCCCGCGATCAATGCCATTACGACGATCAGGGGAGCGGGAATCTTCCTGCTGGCCAGGAGTAAAACTGTGAGCACCGTGGCGATTGCCTCGGGAGCTCCAACGACTGAGGCCTGTGCCAGGATCACCGCCGCGATCGCGATGAGCCCCCCGGCGACAGCGCCGATCCCGCCCAGGGCAATCCTGATAGCGGGAACCTGCTTCAGCTTTTCTCAGACGGGATACACGAAGTAGATTAACAGGAGCCCTGGAAGAAATATGCCGACACCACCGGCGATCGCTCCTGCAATTTGGTACAGGGCGGTGCTGTCGCGTGCGGCCATGCCACCGGCGTAAGCGGCAAAACTGAACATTGGTCCCGGCAGGCCCTGAACCAGTCCGTAACCGGTAAGAAACTCTTGGTTAGTCATGTAGTCGCGAATCTGCACAAGTTCGCTGTGCATGACCGGGACTACTACCTGGCCTCCACCGAATACCAGGTATCCGTACCGGTAGAAACTCTCGGCAAGCTGGATAAGGCGCTCCTGGAAGACTGCGGTTGCGATGAGACCTCCCAGGCCGAGAAGGAAAAAAGCCGCAAGATAGTGCCATGGCGGGTTCAGGGAAACCCTTTTCCAGATCTCTTTCTCCCGGGAGTGGCTGATCGTCACGGCACCGCCTGCCACGAGGACCAGGGGAAAGATCCAGGGCGAACGAATGAAGTAGGTGAGGATCATGCTTGTCGCCATCAGAGTGCCTGTGGTGCGGTCAACCACAACTTTCCTGCCGATGCGGTACGCCGCCAGAATGATAAATCCCACTGCCATCGGCCCGATGAAACGCAAAATTTCAAAAGAAATCTCGCGAGCTTCCAGAAACTGATAGAGAAAAGAGAGGGTTGTCATCACTGCCAGCACAGGAAGTGCCCACAGGAGCATGGTCAGAAACGCGAGAAGAGGGCCTCCCGTTTTATAGCCGATCGTGACAATTGTCTGTGTGCTGGTTGGTCCTGGAAGGATACTGCAGAGTGCGATCAGTTCAAGCAGGTCCTGTTCGGTGAGGTAGTTTCGTTTCACCACCAACTGGTCCAGAAAGACGCTCATGTGTGCTTCGGGGCCACCGTAGGCGCCGAGGGAGCAGATCAGTACGTCCCGGAGGAACGCCGGCCATTTTGCACCAGGGGTATGTGTTTCGAGAGTATCTCTACTCACGGTAGGCCGCCTTATTTTGAACTGGATGCGCAGGATAGTTTTTCTCATTCACGATGACTTTCCGCGATGAGTAACATCTAAAAAGAGGAGTCAAATGTCAACATCAAGGCTTTGTCGACTTGATGGGGACGGTTGAAGTGGCTGGTACGAAGTGAGTATCTGACTGCCTTTGAACCTGCTTGATCTGTTGACCGGAAGAATCGAACCCGCTATATTCTCGCTGCCAGTGAACAATTGGCGCCTGGCGATGGGGCTCGCCACATAACCGCCTCTCCGGCTGACAGTCCCTGTACAACACGACCTGTAGCGTCGCCAGCTCAATCTCATTCTGCCTGGACTGTGGCCGACGTCTGTCCTGCCAGGCGTGGTATGGGCCGGGTAAAGCGACGCGAATATTTTAGCGCCGGAGGTATAATGATGGTTCAGGGTATTCTTCTCGTTCTCTCAGTGGGATTTATTGCTGGAGAGATTGCTGGACGTATGGGGCTTCCCAAGCTGATCGGGATGCTTCTGGCGGGAATCCTTGTTGGTCCGGATATGATCAACATAATGCCGCCGCAAATGCTGGAGCTATCGGCCCAAATTCGCACCCTTGCACTTCTGGTGGTGCTCACCAAGGCCGGGCTTGGCCTTGACCGCGAGAAAATCCTCCAGGAGGGATCTGTTGCGATCCGGCTGGGTTTCCTGCCGGCTGTGATCGAGGCCGCTGTGGTGGCTGTGGCGACACGTTACATCATGGGATGGGACTGGTACACCTCATGGTTGCTTGGGTGGGTGATCTGTGCGGCGTCGCCGGCGGTGATCGTGCCAATGATGCTCCGTCTTAAGGCAAAGGGGTGGGGCGTAGACAAGGGTATACCTGACCTCATTCTTGCAGGAGGAACTGCAAGCGATGCTACGGCAGTGACGATGTTCGGGATTTTCCTTGCCTGGTTGGTTGAGGGTGTGGATTTGTCCGCTGCCGGTTCGGGACTTGCTATCCGGTTGCTTGATATTCCGATTCAAATCGGCCTGGGCTTGCTTATGGGATACCTGGCAGGCCGAATGGTTGTCTTTCTGCTGTCTCGACGTCATCTGGCGGAGAGTATCGTTCATGATCTTATTGTGTTGCTCTCGGTAGGTCTTGGTCTGATAATTGCCGATACCTACATCCCCTACTCGTCTTTCCTTGCGGTGATGGTCATGGGATTTGTGGTTCTGGAATCAGACCCGGTTCTGGCACGGCGACTGCGAAACGAGGTCGGTAAGGTCTGGATAATAGGGGAAATTTTCCTCTTTGTTCTGATTGGTTCTGTGGTTAATATCAGCGTTATCGGTGAAGCGGGAGGACGGGGAGTGGTAATTGTTCTCGTCGGCCTTCTTGTTGGTCGATGGGCGGGGATCTTTGCTTCCACGGTGTTCTCCCGTATTACGATCAAGGAACGGTTTTTCATGGTCGTTGGTGATATGGCCAAAGCGACGGTGCAGGCCGCCATTGGAGGGATACCACTGGCAATGGGCGTGGATGGGGGTGAATACATTCTTGCAATCGCGGTTCTGTCCATCCTGATCACCGCGCCCTTGGGTGCCTTTGGTACGGCCTGCCTGGCGCCGCGAATGCTGGTAAAGGGGGATCCGGATCCTACGAAGGTAACAGTTCATGAAAAGCACCGGTTTCTTGTCGCCTACGATGGATCTCCGGCTTCGTCGGCAGCGCTTATCCGGGCTGCACGCACGGCACGACAATTAGATGCGGATCTTGTTCTTCTTCATGTGCGGTTTGATGAGTCTCCTCCCCTCACTCGGGATCAGCTTGTGGAAGCGTTGGGAGCCGCCCGCGATATTGCGTCAGAGATTGTGATTGCTCGGGGGAATCCGGCGGACGTGATAATCGAGACCGCTGAGTCTCGCGGAGTGGACTATATTTACATGGGAAAACGAACCATCCGTACCAGTGAAAGGCTTCTCCTTGGAGACGTCACACAGCACGTTACCGGAATTGCAGGGATTCCTGTAATCCTGGTGGAATAGGTGAACCAGGGCTGCGGGAACGATGACGATTCAGCATCCTTCCCGCAGGAGAGCACAAAAAAAGCCGTGAGTGGAATACACTCACGGCTTTTTTATTCGGGCTGGGCGGATTTGAACCGCCGACCCCTTGTCCCCCAGACAAGTACGCTAAACCCCTGCGCTACAGCCCGTTTCAATACGCTCGGAACTTACCACGGAGGCAGGACTCGTGTCAACGGGTCTCCGCCCCTGTGGAGGAGCCCCTGATCGACCTTTGCGGGGGATCGATCAGGGCAGGATTCTACTCGACGCGGGTGACCTCGCCGCTTGCGACCAGGCGGATGCCCTTGCCCCGCCAGTCATCGATCAGTACATCCCCTACATGGACAGGGGCCTCTACCTCGATTTTGCGTGTATCCTTTGCAAGCTCCAGGAGCAATCCCTTGGGCATCGGCTCCGGCGTCCAGACGGGTACCATGGGGCGGTTCCCGTTTTTCACCTTAATACTTGTGGGCAGAACCCGGCGAGGATCCTGAATCTCCTGCTTCACATAGTCCACGCCCAGCTTGCACTTGTTGCCGCTCATATTGAGGATCTCGTCATCCGGTCCGAGCATGGTCTGGACCTCGCAACCCCGGGGACACCGGAGGCAGATATCAGTACGAGTCCGGTAGTTGCCTTGCAGTTCTTCACTCATCGTTTGTTTTCTCCCTCTTCCCTGTGACTCACGAGATGGATGCTACCAGTTCGGTGGCATCGGTGCTCAGGAGCTTCTCGAAGTCCTTCGCCTTCAGCTTATGGACGATCATCTCCGCCGGGCGGGCATACTGCTCCCGGAAAGAGACCACCGTTTCATCACCAGCGGTAAGTTCAACCTTGACCATTCGCTCCATGAGCGAGTTAGGCCGCATCGTCAGGAGAACCTCGTGCTCCTGATTCTGCTCCAGGAAGACTTCCTGGGGAATGATACTTCCGATGTTGGCGCCGGGTTTCAGGCGGATTGTCCGGTGCTCTTTTATATCCCGACGGGCGGCAGATTCGGCGTATTTTGCGGCGCTCTGTCCGGCAACCTCTCCGGCCTTGCTTACGTAGTCAGCCAGGTCGTAGATGGCTGTAACGTTTCCTGCGGCGTAGATGCCAGGTACATTTGTTGCCATATCGGAATCCACGATGGGCCCGTTTGTTCTGGGATCCATCTGGACTCCGGCCTTGCGGGAGAGTTCGTTCTCGGGAATGAGACCTACCGAGAGCAGGAGGGTGTCACACTTGATGAACTCTTCAGTGCCGGGAACGGCCTGAAGGTTCTCGTCCACTTTAACCGTCTCAATTCCCTCTACCCGCTTGTCCCCGTAGATCTTGTTGACCGTAGTGCTCAGGTGAAGGGGGATGCCGTAGTCCTGGAGGCACTGGACGTAGTTCCGTCGCAGACCTGTCAGGTAGGGCAGGAGTTCCAGAACAGCGTGGACCTTGGCGCCTTCAATGGACATGCGCCGGGCCATGATCATCCCGATGTCTCCACTTCCCAGGATCACCACCTCGTTTCCTGGCATATATCCCTCGATGTTCACCAGGCGCTGTACCGTTCCTGCAGTAAATATGCCGGCGGACCGGGTTCCGGGAAGGCGGATCTGCGCCCGGGTCCGTTCACGGCATCCCATGGCCAGGACGATCGCCTTGGCTTTGTAATGGAGGTAGCCGTCGGTGCTGTTCATGGCGTAGACCTGGTGATCTGCTGTGAGATCTACCACGATCGTGTCCAGAAGAATGTCCACGGGAAGCTTTCGCAATTCCACCTCGTACCGGTAGGCGTACTCCGGTCCGGGCAGGTCGTTGCCAAAGTTGACCGCTCCAAAGCCGTTATGGATACACTGGGGGAGAATTCCTCCCAGGCTATCGTTCCGCTCGATAAGCAGAACCTTTCCCTTGCAGGCCTCGTAGGCCTTGATCGCGGCGGACATTCCCGCAGGGCCGCCGCCGATGACAATGACGTCGTAGGTTGTGTTTGGCTGCATCAGATTACTTCCTCTTTTGTCTGGCGGTACAGGAACACCGAACCCGGTCCCTTCTTGGTGATCTCTGTCATGGACACATTGAGTTCCCGTGCAAGGATCTCCATCGTCCGGGGATAGTCAAAGCTACCCTGGCAACGGCCCGTGCCCAGCCAGGTGCGGCGCTTGATAGCGTCGTAGGATGTGGCAGGGATGGGCGAATGGATCGCATCGATGATCTCGCCCTCTGTTACCTCTTCGCAACGGCAGACAATGCGGCCGTAGGCGGGGTTCTTCGCGACCAGGGCGGCCCGCTCTGCGTGGGAGAGATCCCGAAAACGGGGAATGCGGCTCCGCCTGGCTTGCCAGTCTGCTTTCTCTTCCAGCTTGAGACCGGCATCCCGCAGAAGCTCCGCCACGTATTCGGCGATAGCCGGCGAAGAGACGTAGCCGGGAGATTCAATGCCTGCCAGATTTACCAACCCCTCTACGGTGGAAGAAACTTCAATCAGGAAGTCCTTGTTTTTGCCGTCGGGGGCGTGGTTTCCCGTGGCTCGCAGCCCTGCGAAAGTGGCAATCACATCCCGGGGGGAGACTGCCGGTACCAGACGGTGGGCGCCGGAGAGGATGGAGTTCATTCCCTCTTTGGTGACCGACCGATCTTCCTTGTCCTCAATGGGGTCCGAGTTGGGGCCCACCATGGCGTTCCCGTGAGTTGTTGTTGTAACCAGAATGCCCTTGCCCTTCTCGCTGGGCATGGGAAAGAGGACGCTGCTGATGGTGAAGGCCGAATCGTCAAAAACAAAGTATTCACCCCGGCGGGCGGTGATCTCGAACTCCGGGTGATCTCCCACCATGTGCATGAGTTCATCGCTGTGAACGCCGGCAGAGTTGATGAACCATTGTGCTTCAATTGTGCCTTTGGTGGTCTCGATTCCCGTGAGCGTACCGTTTTCTACGATCATGCCGCGTACTTCAGCGTCGAAGATAAAGGTGACCCCGTTGATCGCGGCGTTTTCGGCGGCACCTAACACACCCTGAAAGGGGTCAACCACACCGGCGGTGGGTGTGGAAAGTGCACCCGTAACGTCGGGGGTAAGGTGAGGCTCCATCTCCAGAACTTGCTCTCTGCCAAGAATCTCGAGACCTTTTACCCCGTTTTCTTTACCCCGCTCGTAGAGAGGCCGCAACCCTGCCTGCTCTTCGGGGCCCACAGCAACGATCAGGGCTCCTGTCTTGTCCAGGGGGATATCCAGCTCGGGGGCAATCTGATGCCAGAGCTCGTTGCCCCGGACGTTGAGCAGAGCCTTCAGCGAGCCCGGAGCCGGATCGTGCCCGGAGTGGATAATTGCGCTGTTGGCCGTGCTCTGGCCCATTCCTACGTCCGAATCCCGCTCGACCACGGCCACGGACAACTTGTAGCGGGACAGTTCTCGTGCGATCATGCACCCCACGATCCCTGCTCCGACGATAACAACATCGTACTTTTGCTGGCTCACCTCATTCACCTCATATTCCTGTAATGGGAGTGTAACTTCTTGCAAACAGAGTAGACCCGGTCTGAACGTCTGTCAAGAAAAAAGTTACAATGGTTCACAATATGAGAGAAGATAAAACGGTTTATGTGCCGAAGGTGCAACAGAAGAGGATGTCGGAGGTTTTTGGAAGGGTGCACATTTGAAAAAGTTTTGGTTGACGGCTGTCCGGAGTGGGTGTAGCATCACTGTAGGTCGGGTTACAAACGTCAAAAAAAGATGTAACACCGTAACAAGGATATTTTCGTAGTGGAGTTTTTTTTATTTGTCGGTCCTTTACCGACATTTGATTTTCTGCTTCGAGTATCTTTGCTTCTACGGGTTGTCTTGGACGATATTAATAGTAATCCATCAAAAATTATGGGTTTATCGCCGCAGTCGGTGATAAACGGCGGAGGCTTGCCTGGAAAAGTTTTCGTCGTGGATATGTGTTGTTGAGTAGTAAGTTCCAGGGAGAAACAAAAACGGAGGTTTTTTTATGGCAGCAAAGTATGTGATGGCGTTCGACGCCGGGACGACCAGTAGTCGTGCGATCCTGTTCGATCACGGCGGCGACATCGTGGCTGTTGCTCAGCAAGAGTTCCCCCAGATCTATCCCAAGCCGGGCTGGGTTGAGCACGATCCGATGGACATCTGGGCAACCCAGAGTGGTGTCGCCCGTCAGGTGATCGAGAAGGCTGGAGCAAAGCCCGATGAAGTTTCCGCGATTGGTATCACCAACCAGCGAGAGACCACCATCGTCTGGGAGAAGAGCACTGGCAAGCCCGTCATGAACGGTATCGTCTGGCAGGATCGCCGTACCGCCGGTATCTGTGACGAAATGAAGAAGAAGGGCCTGGAGTCCTACGTCAAGGAAAACACCGGTCTGGTTATTGACGCATATTTCTCCGGAACCAAAGTGAAGTGGATTCTCGACAACGTTCCGGGAGCCCGTGCAAAAGCAGATGCTGGCGAACTCCTCATGGGAACCGTTGACAGCTGGCTGATCTGGAAGCTCACTGGAGGAAAGGTTCACGTTACCGACTATTCCAACGCATCCCGAACGATGCTTTTCAACATCAAAGACCTCAAGTGGGACGAAAAGATGATGAAGGAGCTGGGCGTGCCCGCTTCCATGCTTCCCGAAGTTCGCCCCTCCAGCGAGATCTATGGACACACCGACGAAAAAACCTTCGGTGGAGCAAAGATTCCTGTAGCCGCAGCGATCGGTGACCAGCAGGGTGCCCTCTTTGGACAGGCCTGTTTCGAAGTTGGTATGGCCAAGAACACCTATGGAACCGGTTCCTTTGTTCTTCTGAATACCGGAACAAAGCGGGTTCCCTCCAACACCGGTCTTCTGACCACCATCGCTTGGGGTCTGGACGGCAAGGTTGAGTACGCTCTGGAAGGCGCGATCTTCGTGACCGGTGCTGCTGTACAGTGGTTGCGGGACGAACTCAAGATCGTTGCTGATGCGGCTGACACAAACTACTTCGCCTCCAAGGTGAATGACACCAATGGTGTATACATGGTACCCGCCTTTGTCGGTCTTGGTGCTCCCTACTGGGATCAGTACGCTCGGGCCGCAATTGTGGGACTTACCCGTGGGGCAAACCGCGATCACATCGTGCGCGCCACCCTGGAATCCATCGCCTATCAGACCCGCGACGTTATCGATTGCATGGAGAAAGACTCCGGTATCGAGAACAAGGAGCTCAAGGTTGACGGTGGTGCTTCCATGAACAACTTCCTGATGCAGTTCCAGGCGGACATCATCGGTGTTCCCGTTCTTCGGCCGAAGATTGTTGAGACCACTGCTCGTGGTTCTGCGTTCCTCGCCGGTCTCGCTTCGGGATTCTGGAAGAACAAGGGTGATCTGGCAACAGCTTTTGTGCTGGACCGGAAGTTTGATCCCTCCATCGACAAGGCCGAACGCGACAAGCTCTACAAGGGCTGGCAGAAGGCTGTTACCAAGGCAATGGACTGGGAAGATCATTGATCTGATCAGGTTTTGCAAAAAAAGGGGGAGCCGTCCTGCGTTTACGCAGGACGGCTTTTTTGCGTCCCCTCCCATGCAGCCGCTTTGCCGGGGCGGCTTGTGGGGTTCCCTGCCAGGGAATCCTGTCAGGAGAGACTATTGCTGTGTCAAATCCCCGACGGGCCGTTCATTGACCAAAACCCCGATATATCGAATGATCCAGCTATGAGTAGATACACTTCCTTTTATCAGTGGTTTTTGAACCACATAACGCTTCATGATCACGACGACGAGAAAGAGGAGCTTCTGAACGGCTTGACTCATCTTCTGGGAGGCGGCTTGAGCCTGGTAGCGCTCTCGGCAATTCTCATCAAGGTGGCGACGGGAGACAACCCCTCTCTGCTGGCAGCAGGGCTCGTCTTCGGGCTGTCCATGATTCTGCTCTACTTTTCCAGCGGAATGTATCACCTGGTTTCCGGGCCCGTGGTCAAGCGGGTGATGCGGATCATGGATCATACCACCATCTATGTTCTTATCGCCGGAACCTATACCCCGATTATGGTGTATCTGGGGACTTCCGAAGCGAGGGTTGTCCTGTTTACCGTTTGGGGGCTCGCTGCAGCGGGTTTCTTTTTCACGATTTTCTTCTGGGGGCGCTATGGGTTTCTCCATGTCCTCTTCTACCTTGGCATGGGCTGGATCATTCTGCTGGTCTGGGAGACCCTTCGTGAAGCTGTTCCTCCGGGGCTTGTGCACTGGGCAATTGCCGGAGGTATTACCTACTCAGCGGGGACAATCGTCTATGGCCTCAAGATGATTCCGTTTTACCATGCTATTTGGCATCTCTTTGTTATGGGCGGGAGCGCCTGTTTTTTCATCGGGATTTATCAGAACATCCTGTGACCAACGCTCCTGCGGTGACAGGAACCGCCGGAGCGTGTTACCTTTGCGAATCATTTTAGGAGGATCACCACCATGCTACAAGATATGAGACAACCCCTGGAGACCCTGAAGCAGAACGTCCGCTCCACCTGGAGGTATCTTTGACCCCGATGCAGTGCGAGCCCAGATAGCAGAAAAAGAACTTGTCACGGGTGATCCCGATTTCTGGAATGACCGGGAGAGAGCCGAACGGACCATGACCGAGATCAAGCGTCTGCGGCAGATGATCGAACCCTGGGAAGAACTGATTGCTGAGGTTGAGGACACCGAGGCGCTCCTGGAGCTGGCCATGGAAGAGGGCGATGACTCCCAGGAGGAGGAGATTCGCCAGGCTCTGAAAGATCAACAGCGGCGGTACGATTCACTCCAGCTCAAACAACTCCTGAGCGATGACGCCGATGCGGCGGGTGCTTTTCTCACGATACACAGCGGGGCCGGGGGAACCGAGGCCTGCGACTGGGTAAGCATGCTCTACCGGATGTACCGGCGGTGGATTGATGATCACTCCATGCAGGTGGAGGTGGTGGATTTGCTCGAGGCCGAGGGAGGCATCAAATCGGTGACTCTGGAGGTGAAGGGCGACTACGCCTTTGGATACCTGAAGGCCGAAGCAGGTGTCCATCGCCTGGTTCGCATCTCCCCCTACGATTCCAGCGGCCGTCGGCACACATCCTTTGCCTCGGTCTATGTTTCGCCGGTGATCGACGACACCATTGACGTGGATCTGAAGATGGAGGATGTGCGGGTCGATACCTACCGTGCCAGTGGTGCCGGAGGACAGCATGTAAATAAAACAGACTCGGCTGTCCGCATGACCCATAACCCTACAGGAATTGTTGTGCAATGCCAGAACGAGCGAAGTCAGCATAAAAACCGGGCCATGGCAACGACGATGCTCAAAAGCCGCCTCTATGAGTATTACCGGCAACAGCAGGAGGCGGAGCAGGCCGCCAAGGCGATAGAGAAAAAAGATATTTCCTGGGGGAATCAGATCAGGTCCTACGTTTTCCAGCCCTATACCATGGTGAAGGATCTTCGGACCTCGGTAGAGACGGGGAACGTTCAGGCCGTTATGGATGGTGATCTTGATCAGTTTATCGAGGCATTCCTCAAGTTTCAGGCCGGTCAGGCCCTGGATTAATCCCGAGGGAGCCTTCTCCCCGGGGCTTCTTTTTGTCCTGGCTCTCCTGCTCTTGTGGCTGGGGGGGTACGGGACGGAGCTCCGCGCTTCAGGGCGGGGAGAAAATGACCAGGTGTTGCGCCGGGAGCTTGCGAACCGGCTCCTGCCGGAGGATCTGGCTTGGACCTTTGCTGTGGGGGCTGTCGAGATTCCCCGGGGGGCGGAGATGGACCGGACCGTTCTTGGATCGTACCTGCGGGTGATCCAGGAGGCGATCGGCGATGCCCCGGAACGGCATCTTTCCAGGGAAGAACGTCTTCGCTGGGCCGAAGATCGGCTGCGAAAAGAGGAACACCGGCTCGTGCAGTCTTTGGAGGAGCGGCGACATCGTCTGGATCGGCAACGCCTGGAGTCGGGGGCGCAGGCGGGGAGATTTGAACCGTACGAGAATGATTCTCGTTACGCAGATCTCCAGAAAGAATTGAAGACGGTGCGAGGTATCGATCCTGAAGAAGTCCTTCCCCCGAGGCGCGTCCCCTTGCAGATGAGTCAGGTCTCCCCCCGGTACAGTCAGGCCCTGCGCAGCCCCGGGGTTTTGGCAGAAGAGATGAAGACTGATATTGTTTTTATCGTGGGTCTGGATATTCTGGGGGATGATCCTGAGGAAACGCTGATTTTGACGGTGAGGGCCTTTCACAAGGTGGAAAACCGGGAGCGGCAGGTCCTGCGGGTGGTTGGCCGGGGACGAGAGATCGCCGGAATGCTGGAACGGTCTTCGGCAGAGCTGGTTCGCGAGGTAACGGGGGTGTCCCTGGCCTCTCTTGAGGTACGGGTCCAGGATTCCCTTGGGGAGACTGATCAGCAGGGTGTTCCCGAGGACGCCCGGATCAAGATAAACGGAAGTCTGGCTGGCGCGGGTATCGCCCGGGAGCGTTTTCTCTTGCCGGGGCCCTACTCGGTTTCGGTGCTGGCCGCCGATGGTCGCCGGGCCGAGGCTGCCCTGGTCCTTGAGAAGGGAGAGTTCCGCTCTCTGGTGGTGGAGCTTCCTCCGGTTCAACCCCGGATTTTCCGGATCGAGACTGACCCTCCGGGGGCTCAAGTCTACGAGGGGGCTCTCTGGCGCGGGGTTACCCCTCTGGACATAGCCCTTCCCGGGGTGAAAAGGGAGTTTTTGTTGCGCCGGAATGGTTATTACGATAGCCGTCTTCAGGTCTCTCCCGAGGGCGATCGCCTGTACAGACGGGAGCTGACGCCCATCGATCGTGACTGGGCCGGAGCGGTCACGGACTCGAGAGACAGTTTTTATCGCTCCTTTGGAGCGTTCGCGCTCTCCTTGAGTGTGCCTATCATTCTAAACGGCCTGTACGATGACCTGGGAGGGCTTTTCCCCGGAGGGGTCGCCCGGTCCGATCTCTCCCGAAGCGAACAACAACACTATCAGGATCGATCCGATGCAATTCTTGCGGGGTATTATGTGAGTGTCGGCTTGAGTGTTACCCTCTTTGGGAATATGCTATGGAGACTCAGCCGGTATATTCGGGTCTCTCAGGAGTACCACGACCGATAGACTCCGAGGTGACACAGCCCGGGGAGATGTCTCTGGATCCCTCCCACGCGGGGACCGGGAAAAAAACAAGAGGAAACGGAACAGGTTGCGCAGAATGGCAGGAAAAAAACGATTTGGGGCTCGCCTGCGGGAGCTTTTCTCTCTGGGAGGGAAGGAAGAAGACGACTTCTACGAGGAGTTGGAAGATCTCCTGATCGAGGCGGATCTGGGGGCGTCTGTAACGGTGGAACTGGTTGACCAGTTGCGGGTGTCCCGGCGATCCCGGGATCGAGAGGGAATTCTTCAGGGGCTGAGGGAACTGCTTCTTGAAGGGCTTGCACCGGCAGAGCTTGATCTGGATCCACAGCGCCTGAACGTGGTCCTCTTCCTGGGGGTCAACGGTGTGGGGAAAACAACCAACCTGGCCAAGTTTGCCCACTGGTATCAGCGCGAATGGCCGCAGACAGGGATGCTTCTGGCTGCGGGAGATACTTTCAGGGCTGCTGCAGTGGAGCAACTCTCTCTTCACGCAGAGCGTCTGGGTGTGAGAATCGTCCGCCAGGGTACCGGTTCTGATGCGGGAGCGGTGATTCACGACGCAATCACCAGCGCCCAGTCCCGGGGGGAGCGGCTGGTTTTGGCCGATACGGCGGGACGGATGCACAATCGGGCCGATCTGGTGCGGGAGCTTGAAAAAATCCACGGTATTATCCGAAAACTCACCGGTGACGAGGCGGTGTACCGAAAAGTTCTGGTGATAGATGGAACAACCGGGCAGAACGCTCTCCGCCAGGCCGAGCTTTTCCACGAGGCTGTGGGGGTTGACGCGGTTCTCCTCTCCAAGTATGACTCGGCGGCCCGGGGCGGGGTTCTGGTTCCCCTCCAGCGCTCGTTGGGATTACGCTGTGGCTGGGTGGGCACCGGTGAGACCTATCAGGATTTGCATCGTTTCTCTCCTGATGCCTATGTGGACGACCTTCTGGCGCCCTGAACCATGCCGTTCCGGGGCCGGCCCTTCCTGTGGTGTGGTCCTGGGGATGGTGGTCTTCCTGGGGATCTTTGGCCTGGGGTATCCGGCCAGCACCGGGGCCGGAGAGCCCCGGTGGTTTTATTCGAACTCCGACGGTGAGCAGCTTCGGCCCCTTGATACGGAGGATTTTGACGTTCTCCCTCCGGGAGAGGGATGGTCCTTGAAGGTGAGCCTCCCCGAGGCGACCTCTGGCGGGCTTGAGCGGCGCCTCGTGTACTACCAGGGAGAGATGGTTCGGGAAGAGCTTCTGCGATACCGGCCAGGGGGGACTTTGCGGGAAGTGCGGCGCTGCGACAACGCCGGGGCGTGCGTCTCGATCCGCTTTGCAGCGCCCGACGCGCCGGGGTTCGAATCGATCCGGGGTGCCCTGGGGGTTCGTGAGATCGCCTATGACGGTCATGGTTTGCCGCTCCATATGCGACGGGAGGTGCCAGGAGAGCTTCGTGAGGATACCTGGTACACCTACGAGGAGGGGCGTCTGGTGGCATCCCGTCAGGTCCGGGGGGATCAGGAAATTCTCCGCCGCTATCAGGATGGTCATCTTGTGAGGGAGGAAACCCGGAGCGAGGGACGCCGGGTGCGGCTTGTGCAGATAGAGTTGAACCATCTGGGTTCCGTGGCCCAGCGCATAACCGAGACGCGCCGCGAGGTGGAGCGAGAGCAGTTTTACCCGCTCCGCCCTGGCGAAGTGGTGCGGGAACTCTGGCGTGGAGATGATCTGGTGGAGCAGGAAGAGCTCATGGGTGAGGGGGAGCGCCGGATTACCCGCTTTCGTCAGGGAGAGAAGCTCTTCCGTTCATGGTTCTCCAATGATACCTTGATCAAGCGAGAAATATTTCTGGATGGCTCGGTGGTCCGCACCGAGAGACCTTCGGTGGAAGATGCGGGTGAGGAGTAGAATGGCCATGAAGGGACTCGGCTGGATTGTGTTTGTCTCGCGACGCCTCCTGGTGGCCCGACGATCCCGCGGTGGCGGGGCCGGACTTTTCTCCATCTTGGGTATTGCCGCAGGGGTCACCACCCTGGTGGCGGTTCTGGCGGTGATGAACGGCTTCCAGATGGGAATGATAGAGAACATTCTTGAGGTGAACTCGTCTCATCTGCGGCTGTATACGCCCTACTCGGCAGATTCCCCTGATCGGGCCGAAGAGGTGGCCGATCTCCTTCGCCCCTTGCGGGGGGTCCGCTCCGTGACGGTCTCGGCGGAGTTGCAAACTCTGGTGCGCGGCTATTGGGCCGAGCCTCGGGGGGCGGTGATTCGGGCGGTTCCTCCCGACTGGCTCCAGCAGGATCCCGGAGCGGCGGATCAACTGAAAATAGTTGAGGGAGATTTCGACCTCCGATCCCGGGGAGGCGTTGTTGTCGGTCAGCAACTGGCGCGAAGTCTGGGCGTTCGCCTGGGGGACACGCTGGCGGTGACTCATATTCCCGGGGGCGGACTTCGGCCTGCTGAAGAGGCCCTGGAGATACGGGGCATCTTCCGGACGGGGTACCTTGATTATGATCTGGGGTGGGCCTTTGTCTCTCTGGCCACAGCCGCAGAGGATCTGAAAGCTCGGGAAGAGCTGGTTTTAGGGGTCAAACTGGATAACCGCTACGGCGATCAGGCAGCAGCGGAGTTGATCTCCCGCAAAGTGGGTCCGGGCTATCCTCTTGTGTCGTGGCGTGTTTTCAATCGGGGCATCTTTGGGGCCCTGCGTGCAGAAAAGGGAATGATGACTCTTTTGATCAGTTTGATCTTCCTGGTTGTTTCGGGCAATATCTACCAGCTCCTGAGGCGAAGCATCCTGGAGCGTAGCGAGGATATCGCAATTCTTCGTGCGCTGGGTGCTCCGGATCGGAGTGTCCGTTCGGTTTTCATTCTGGAAGGGTGGATGATCGGCGTGGTGGGTTCTGCCCTGGGACTTTTGGGCGGTCTCTTCCTGGCGCTGAACGTGAACGAGATATTTGCAGCTCTTGAAACGCTTTCCGGCTTCTTCCTGCAGCGGGGGGCCCGTATCTTTTCTCCTTCCCATTTCTATATTCAGGAGGTGCCGGTGCGGATCTTTCCGGAAGAGCTCTTCCTGGTTTGTCTGGGGGCCACGGGGGTTTCGGTGTTCTCGGCGATGATGGCCGTGCGGGCTGTGGCGGAATATCGGCCCATGGAGCTCCTGCGATCCCGCTAGGGAAGATCTCTGGCAGGGGGCGGAAAGTGAACTGCAACCTGATGGACGCGAGAAAAGAGCTGGTGAAAGCCGATATGGCAGAACGCAGGGCAGGATTCAGGGCTGGATGAAGGAGGCGTGATGAAGGAAAAACCCCTCTCGGGAGAGCCTTCCCGGGGTGTGGCAGTTGCGGTACAGGGTGTTCAAAAAAGTTTCCCCAACGGAGAAGAACGCCTGGAGGTTCTCCGGGATGTCTCGTTCTCCGTCTTGCCAGGTGAGGTTGTGGCGGTTACCGGGGAGAGTGGATGCGGCAAGAGTACCCTCCTGAGCCTTATGGCGGGGCTGGATCTTCCGGATCGGGGAGAGATCCTTGTGGGGTCGCACCGGGTAGAAGAGCTTGATGAAGATGCCCTGACCCAGTACCGGGCCCGGACGGTGGGGCTGGTCTTTCAGTTTCACTACCTTCTCAAGGATTTCTCGGTTCTCGAGAACGTGATGCTTCCGGCGCTTATGCAGAATCGCCGCCGGGAAGAGGCATCGCAGCGGGCCAGGGAACTTCTCGGTCAGGTGGGGCTCCAGGATCGCCTTCATCATCTTCCTCCACAGCTTTCCGGAGGAGAGCGGCAGCGGGTTGCCGCCGCCCGGGCCTTGATCAACGATCCCGAGGTGGTTCTGGCCGATGAACCCACGGGGAATCTGGATGATGCCAACTCCCAGCGTCTGGAGGAGGTTCTTTTCGGGCTGGTCTCGGAATACGGCAAGACTCTGATTATTGTCACCCACGATATGTGTCTGGCTCGACGGACGATGCGGTCCTTTCATTTGGAGCAGGGATGCCTCGTTTCGGACTGATCCTGGTGGCTTTTCGCTTTCTCTCGGGCGCTCCCGGCGCTCGCCGGGGGCAGGGCCGGCTGATCGGAGCTGTTCTTGCCGTGGCGATCAGCCTGGTTCCGCTGGTAGTGGTCCAGCACGTGGCGGACGGGATGATTCGGGGAATCGTGGAGCGCTTTATCGAGACGGGCAGTTATCATATTCAGGCCCTGCCTCAGAAGGAACTGTCCGAGGACGAATGGCATCGGTTTTCCCGGCAGGTGCGCGAGCTTCCGGGAGTGCAATCCACCCTGATAGAGCATCAGGGATTCGGGCTGATCTATTCCGACGAAGGCCGGAGCGGGGTAACGCTTCGGGCAGTTCCCCAGGCGTTCTGGGACGATGATCCGGGGGTGCGGGCCTTTCTGGAGGTTCAGGCCGGGAGTTTTGATCTGAAACAGGATCAGGGGATTGTTCTGGGCGTTGATGTGGCAAATCGTCTCGGCGTTTCCCCCGGGGAGGAGGTTCGTCTCCTGACGGTGCGCCCTCTGGGTGAGGGGCGCATGCTCCCCCGGGTGAGCCGGTTTCTGGTCACGGGGGTGGTATCCACGGGATATCGCGATCTTGATCGGCTCTGGGTTTTCATTGATGCTGATCGGGGGCGGCGGGTTATTCCTCCCGAATCGGTCAACACGATTCTGGGAATAAAGGTGGATCATCCCTTCGCACTGAACAATCCCCTCTTTCAGCGTGGCCCCGAGGGCCTTCTGGCGGGGAGTGAGCGGACAGAGATGAAGGCCACCTGGGAAGCTCTGCGAGAGCTTCTGGGTAACCAATGGGCAACCTACACCTGGTACTGGCTGGAAGAGGGGCGCTATATTTCATTCCTTACAAGCCGGAACTTGCTTGCCTTTGTGATGGCCCTGATTGTCGCCGTGGCTGCTGTTAATATTTCTTCGGCGCTGATCCTTCTGGTGGTGGAAAAAGAAGAGGATATCGCCATTCTTCGGGCCACGGGGATGTCTGCTCGCCAGACGGGTGGCATTTTTCTCCTGTGCGGAGGTGTCATCGGGTTCGGTGGCGCGGTTCTGGGTGTGCTTCTGGGCACAGTTCTCTCGCTCCATCTGAATGAGGTTCTCCAGGCCTTCGAAAACATGGCAGGGTTCTTTGCGGGAAGAGAGGTAGATCTCTTCAGTGCCGATTTTTATCTTGAACAGATACCGGTGGAGCTTTCTTTTCCAGCTCTCTTCTTCTCGATCTTTCTGGCTCTCCTCTTCGCTTTGTGTGCGGCTGTGTTGCCGGCACGTCGGGCCGCTTCGCTTTTGCCCGATCGGGTTCTGCGAAATCATGGCTGAGGCGGGGTCCGGGTGCGCTGCCCTGGTGGTGTGGGGCAGGCGGCGTGCTGCAGACGGCCGGGAGTTTCGCCGGAATGATCGGGTGGATGATTGGTTAATGACAACCACCGTGGTAGACTTACGTCGATGAAACGACGGGATCGACGGTATACCCTGATACGAATGAAGGGGGCCGCGCGACAACAGCGCGACCTGTCGCTTCAGGAAGCGCAGGAATTGGGTGTGGCGGGTCTTCAGGAGGGCTGCCCCTCGGTGGCGTATCTTTTCGAGGGAGTTTTTGCCTGGCATCGCTGTGGTCCCCGGACCAGCCAGGCTTGTCCGCGTTGCGGAACCACCTTGCGGGACGTTGTCCTCCGCCACCGGGTGGGGTGTTCCGAATGTTACGCTCTTTTTGACCAGGCGATTGATCGCATTCTTCGGCTCCACCGGGAAGATGCGTCCCACCAGGGACGGTTGCCGCAACGGCTCGCCCGCTACCGCCGGATCTTTGTGGAGCGGGAGCGTGTGCTCCACCGCCTCTCTCTGGCAGTGGAGCAGGAGGATTTCGAGTCGGCTGCGCTCCTCAGGGACCAGCTCCAGGAGCTCTCCCTGGATGCTCCGGCTGCCTCTGACATATCTGACCATGCTGATTCATAGGGCAGTTCCATCTCCTCAAGGGTGGTTTTCTCACGCCGGGCCGGACAGCGATGTGGTGGTGGCCACCATAGTGGAGCTGGGACGAAACCTGGCGGATATTCCGTTCAACGAGGGTGCTGGAGAGGCCGAACGCCGGGAAGTGCGACGGCGGGTTGAACAGGCAGGAACGGCCCTTCCCGAGGAGTATTACGTAATTGACGGCCCCCGTCTGATCCCTGAAGTCCGCCGTTTTTTCTCGGTCCGGGGAATCCTGGCCGGGGAAGAAGAGACCTCCTTCTCTATCGTCTCCCCGGGCGAAGAAGAGATGATTCGCCTCGGAGGCGAAGATCACGTGACCATCCAGGGAACGTCGGGGGGGTGGGCTCCGGAGATGGCCCAGGAGAAAGCCTCTCTCCTTGATCGGCTTCTGGAAGAGCATCTCTCCTACGCAGTATCACTCCGGTTGGGCTATCTCTCGCCGCACCTTCACCGGGTTGGAACGGGCCTCACCGCCGGGGCGGTCCTGTTTCTGCCCGCTCTTCAGCAGGGGGCCCAGGGGTTGCCACGACAGGGCAAGGGGATTCCCCCGAAAGGGAGTTCGCGGGTTTTGATCCATCCCCTGCCAGGGGAGGATGGTATCCATCCTTCGCTGTATCGACTTGCCTGCCCGGCTTCTTTTGGTGAGTCCGAGGATGAAACGGCGGCAGAACTTGCTACCCTGGTAGAGCGGTTAGTATATTATGAGCGGAAGGCTAGGGATTTGCTCCTCCAGGATCACCGGCACGAGCTGGAGGATGCGGTTCACCGGGCGTTGGGAGTGCTCTCTTTCGCTCGGGTTTTGCCTCGCCATGAGGCTATGGAACAGATTGGTCTGGTCCGCCTGGGAGCTGCCTGTGGTTTGATCGACGGCGTGGCCTGCCCAGAGGTCACGAATCTTTTTTTTGCCGCTTGTGATAGTTCAGTGGTGGTGTTCTCGGAAAAAAAGGACGAGAATACCCGTGAGAGCCTTGACGCGCGACGGGCCATGCTGATCAGAGAGATGCTGAGAGCCGCAACGGCGCAACAGGAGTAGGAAGATGTTTAAAGGATTGACACAACGAGCCCAGCGGGTTTTGCAGATACTTGCCCAGGATGAGGCGAAGCGGTTTCATTCGGAGCAACTCTTGCCCGAGCATATCATGCTGGCGATCCTCAAAGAAGGGGGAGGGCTCGGCTACAAAGCCCTTGAGAAGGTGATGATCGATCCTGCCAAGATGCAGATCGAGTTGGAGAACTCCATTCCCAAGAAACGCGGGGGGTTTACCCTGGGGGATGTCCCTCCCTCGTCGCGGGGGCGCAAGGTTCTGGAGGATTCAGCTGAGGAAGCCCGAAATCTGGGCCACGAGTATATCGGTACCGAGCATCTCCTTCTTGCCTGCTGTCGCGAGCACGAGAGCAAGACCTCCTTCTTTCTGGATCAGTTTGGTGTGACCGTGGATATGCTCCGTGAGGTCATTGTTGATTTGAGCGGCGGCGAATCCCGGGGAAGTTCTCCTGCGGGAGCAGCCGCGGGTTCCGGATCAGGCAGTGCTCAGGGAAGCACCGGAGGCGCGGGGCGGCGCAGGGTTTCTACCGCCCAGGCGGGAAAGAAGGCGACCCCGACTCTGGATGAGTTTGCCCGTGATCTCACCTCTCTGGCTCGGGATAACCGCCTGGATCCGGTGGTGGGGCGAAAGCGTGAAATCGAGCGGGTCATTCAGATTCTGGCCCGACGAACCAAGAACAATCCCGTTCTCATTGGAGAGCCGGGGGTGGGAAAAACCGCCATCGTGGAGGGCCTTGCCCAGGAAATCGTCAATGGGACGGCTCCCGAGGTGTTGATGGGCAAGCGGGTTCTCACGCTGGATCTGGCGAGCCTCATAGCGGGCACCAAATATCGGGGTGAGTTTGAAGAGCGGCTGAAGCGGGTCATGAAGGAGATCACCAACAGCGGTAACGTCATCCTCTTCATAGACGAGCTTCATACCATCATCGGAGCCGGTGGGGCCGAAGGCGCGATCGATGCCAGCAATATGCTTAAACCAGCCCTTTCGCGGGGAGAGATGCAGTGCATCGGCGCGACTACCCTGAATGAATACAAGAAATACATCGAGAAAGACGCAGCCCTGGAGCGGCGGTTCCAGTCAGTCATCGTTCCGGAACCCTCGGTGGAAGAAACGATCGAGATCCTCCGGGGGATCAAGGAACGCTATGAGGAGCATCATAACGTTTCGTATACGCCGGGAGCCCTGGAGGTTGCCTCGGTTATGTCCAGACGCTACATAGCAGATCGCTTTCTGCCCGACAAGGCGATCGATCTGATCGATGAAGCGGGAAGCCGGAAACGGATATCCAACAGTGTCCGACCTACGGAGATCGCCGAGCTGGAACGGCACATTGAACAACTGAACAGCGAGAAGATCGCCCTGGTCAACAGCCAGAACTATGAGCGGGCTGCTGCTGTCCGGGACGAGGTGCGCCAACTCAAAGATCGGGTGGAGCAACTCAGGAGCCACTGGCGGGTGACGCTGCGGAGCGAGCAGAGCGTTGTCGATGCAGAAGACATTAATTACGTCCTCAGCGAGATTACCGGCATCCCTCTGGTCCGGATTGCCCAGAGCGAAAGCGAGCGCCTTCTTGATATAGAGAAGGATCTCCACCGGAGTGTGATCGGACAGGATGAGGCTATTCAGGGGATCGCTTCAGCGATTCGGCGGTCCCGGACGGGGCTGAGTGCCCCCGAGCGGCCCATGGGGTCTTTCATCTTTCTGGGGCCCACGGGGGTTGGAAAAAGCCTGCTGGCCAAATCGCTGGCGGAGTTTCTCTTTGGGACGTCCGACGCCCTCATCAGGATAGATATGTCTGATTACATGGAGAAGCACAATGTCTCCCGCCTTGTGGGAGCACCCCCGGGATATGTCGGCTACGAAGAAGGAGGCGTTCTCACCGAGAAAATCCGCAGGAAGCCCTACAGCGTCGTGCTTCTGGACGAGATCGAAAAAGCCCATCCCGATGTGTTTAACCTGCTCCTGCAGATTCTGGAAGAGGGAGAGCTCCAGGATAATCTGGGCCACAAGGTAAGCTTCAGAAACACCGTTCTCATTATGACGTCCAACGCCGGAGCTCGTGAGATAACCAGGGATGCCTCGGTGGGGTTCCGCTCCAACGAGGGGCTTCTGGAGTACCGGGAGATCCGCGCATCGGCGATGAATGAGCTTCGCAAGCAGTTCCGTCCGGAGTTCATAAACCGGGTTGACGAGATTGTGGTGTTTCATAGTCTCTCGGATCCGCAGGTTCGTTCAATCCTGGAAATTCTTCTGGGAGATATGCAGACACGTCTGGCCGAGCGGGATATCACCCTGGAGGTGACTCGCTCCGCCAGAGATCTGCTGATCGAGCGCGGCTACGATGTGAAATACGGAGCGCGCCCCCTGCGCCGTACCATCCAGCGGGAGATCGAGGATCCCCTGGCGATGGATCTCCTGCGCCGTCGCTTCGGCGAGGGAGATCATATCCTGGTAGGTGTGCGCAACGGAGCCTTTACCTTCCGGAGGAAGGCAAAGAAGCGCACCGGTTCTTCAGAAAAGCCTGAGAACTCTGGAAGCCCTGAAGCCTCCGAGGTCTCTGCCCCGGCGGCAGAGAAGGAGTCTCCCCAGGGAATATCCCTGGGTGATTCATCCCGCGGGGACTAAAGTTCGTCATTCTCCCGGAAACTGTAGTAGCCCTGGGAGGAGAAGACGATATGATCCAGAAGGCGGATCCCCAAAATGTCACCCGCTTCGGTGAGGGTTCGGGTGACTGCCCGGTCCTCGGCACTGGGATCGGTGTTTCCGCTGGGGTGGTTGTGGGCCACAATAATCGCAGCAGCCCGATCCTGGAGCGCATCGGCAAAAACCTCCCTGGGGTGTACCAGGGTTCGGTTCACCAACCCCACCGAGACGATTCGTACCGCGTTGACTTCGTGAGCTCCGTTCAGGGAGATCGCAAGAAAGTGTTCCTGTCTCCGATCGGCGTAGTGCTGAAGAAGCGGTACCGCGTCGGAGGGGTGACGTATCCGGTAGTTTCTGGGGGCCAGAACGCGCCGGCAGAACTCAACTGCCGCTGCCAGAAGAGTTGCCTTGGCGGGGCCAACGCCGCTTACTGACATGAGCTCCTGGGGAGTTGCCCGAAATTGGCTCTCTTCCAGCACCCCCAGAACCCGCTGGGCCAGGGCAAAGACGCCGCATCCCTGGTGGCCGCTTCCCAGGACCACCGCTAAAAGATCCTGATCGCTCAGAACGTGGGCACCTTCTCCCAAAAGTCGTTCCCGAGGACCGCAGCCGTTTTTAACCTGTTCCATGTACCGGGCCATCTCTTTGGCCTCTTTTCCCGTTGCTTTCACATCCTACGGAGACGGGAGAAAGAGCGGTCCTGCTTTTGCGAAACGCTTTTTTTCTGTATACTTGGTTCATGGCAGAGATAAAATCAGCACTGGAGATCGCCCTGGAAAAGACCAGGGATATCCAGGGAGACCCCGAGGCGGTTCGGAAGCATGAGGCACGGAACGAGGGGCGGAAGATGCTCGCGACCCTCCGAAAGGACCCCGATTTTCAGCTCAAGAAGGCTCTGAAAGCCTTCCCCAAGAACGAGTTGGTCTGGGTGAAGGAAGGCCTTTTTGAGGCGGTACGGAGCAACTTGGTGCTTCCGCAGGAGGAGCGCGACCTGGCTCGGCTCGATGAACTTGCGACGGTGATGAAGGAATTGTCGCGGGACCGGTCCATGGTCGATGCGATACTTCAGCAAGTACGGGAGTTCTTCTCGCGCTATCTCCAGGATCGAAATCAATTGATAGAGGGGCTCACGGAGCAGTATGGCCCCCGCCTCAAACAGCGGGAGCAGCAACTGTCCCAACAGTATGGCCGTCCCGTGCGGCTTGAGGCATCCCAGGACCCGGAGTTCGCCAAGCTCCTTCAGGATCACCTGGGGAATCTCCAGGAGCAATACCAGCGGGCCCTGGGCGAAGTGGAGACACACCTGCGGAGTATGGCAGGAATTTGAGACAGAGTTTTGGAAAGAGGCGGGGGCCTACAGAAGGGGCGTGTTTTTCTCGGCCAGGATGCGCTCGTAGCGCTTCCCGAACTGCCTCCAGGTAACAATGAAGAGCGACGCAGCCACGGGACCCACCAGGAAGCCGATCAGCCCCAGGTGGGCCAGCCCTCCGATTGTTGAAAGGAGGGCCAGGGCAGGGTGTAGCCCGGTCCGGTTTCCCACAAGTTTTGGGCGAATAATGTTCTGGTTGATACCTACTATCCCGGCGCCCACACAGATAATGATGAACCCTGCCAGGGGACGGCCCAGGAGGATCGACAAGATTCCGGCCGGAAGAAGAATGAGGTTCGTCCCCACCAGCGGTATCATGGAGAGAACCATGGTGACCACTCCCCAGAGAAAGGGGCTGGGGAGTCCCAGGGAGAGAAAAAGAATTGTTGTCATGGCTCCCTCGAGGATTCCCAGAAAAACGGTGCTGGCCAGGGTGGCGCCGATGGTGTTCACCGTCTCGCTTGTTATCTGATCGATATTGTGATCGCTCAGGGGGAGAAACTCCTTGATGCGGTGAACCATACGCGGGCCATCGAGGATAAAAAAGAAGGTCAGCAGGATAGTGATAAGGAACTTGAAAAGTCCTGTGGAGACGCTTCCCAGGTACCGCCGGGCCATGCGCAGAAGATGATCCCCCGAGGCCCGGAAGGTCTCTTCAAAAGCTCTGGCAACTTCCTCCTCCGGCAGATAGGCCAGAACGCTTCTAATGAGGGGGAGGGCAGCCACATGCTCCTGAAGGATGGTCAGAAGTTCGGTCACCGGGGTTTCGCCCCACTGTCGGCGGAAGATCCCCACCAGTTCGATAACTTCTGCAGCCACCAGAGCTGTGACGGTTCCCGCAGGAATAATAACAATCAGAATGATTAGCCCCGTGGTGAGGGCTGCTGCCAGACGGGGTTTGCCGAAACGCCGGGAAATCCTGTCAAAGATGGGCCAGAAGAGATTTGCCAGAACGACTGCCAGAAAGGCGCTAAGCAAAAAAGGACTCATGAGGCGAAAAAAAGCCAGGGAAAAGGCCGTGAGAACCAGAAGGAATATAATTTCCGGTAAAAGATTGTCAAATTTCTTCATCTTTTTCTCTTCCTCCTCGTTCTAATTGTACTGTGCGTGTTATAATGGGGCAATGTACTGCTTAACGTTGCCGCTCCCTTCTCGTCGGGAGCTCCAGTACCAGTATGAGCATCAGGCATGTGCTTTGGAAAAGGCTTTGCACGAGATGCAACGGCGAATAAAAGTTGCCCTGGCGTCGGCCGAGATCAGCAGCCCCACCTTGAAATACCGCATCAAGTCCTTTGACAGCTTCTACGAAAAACTCTTGCGCCGTTCCCGCGAGAGCGGCCCCGGCGGGGATGTGCTTATTACCGATCTCCTGGGGGTTCGCGTGGTCTGTCCCTTTGTGGAGGAGCTCACCGTGGTGGAGGAGGCGCTCCGTGGAGCCTTCGAGATCACCGAGGTGGAGCGGAAAGGCGCTCATCTGGGGGAGACCGAGTTCGGCTACAGCTCGGTACATCTCCTGATCGAGTTGCCCCGGGATATTCGCGACAGCTTTCATCTGGATCGGCGCTGGATTTGCGAGGTGCAGCTTCGGACGATTCTTCAGGATGCCTGGGCCGAGGTGGAGCACGAGCTTGTGTACAAGGCCGAATTGACTCCCCTGGACACAAAGTTGCGGCGCAAGCTGGCGGCGCTCAATGCAAACCTGACGCTCTCGGATATTATTTTTCAGGAAATTCGTGACTATCAGCGCACCATGAGCCGGAAATTAATGCGTCGTCGGGCCACCTTCTGGTCCCAGCTGGGGGAGCTGTCCGGTAGCAAGAGCGCTTCCGGAAACGGTTCCGAGGGCGAGGACCCGATTCATACCGGGAGTGATACCATTGACACCATGTTGATCAGGGCGTTGCACTTCCACAGCCAGAAGGACTACAAGTCGGCTATTCGGGTCTATGGCGATATCCTGGCCTACCAGCCCGAGCCGTATGTGAGCGCCATCATTTACACCCACCGGGGTATGGCCCGCTTTGCGGTCCAGGATACAGCCGGAGCTGTGGAAGATTTCACCGCCACCATCAAGATATCTCCCAAGACCACCAAGGCTTATCACTATCGGGGGGTGGTGTATCGGGCTCAAGGGAAAACAGAAGAGGCTCTGACAGATTTCTCGCGTTGCCTGGAGTACGACCCGTACCACGTGGATTCGAGGATTGCCCGGGCCGAGCTGTATCGCGAGATGGGAGAGCAGGAGACGGCCCTGGCGGATTGCCAGTTTGTCTTGAAGCTGGAGCCCGACAACCCCGCCGCCGGGGAGCTGCTCCGGGAACTTCACGAGCTTCCCGCTGGCCAGGAAAAGAGCTGAGAACGAAAAAAGGCCCAGACAAAAAGGGCCCAGATAAAAGGGCCCAGATAAAAGGGCCCAGATAAAAGGGCCAGACCAGGAGGCGCCAGGCCCGGAACAGGAGCTTACCGTTCCAGGGGGCGTCTTTCGGGGATCTGGGAGACATCGCCTCCCTCCCGGGATTTTTCGGGGGAGAGAAAGAGTCCGCAGAAGCATTGTCCGTAGTCGGCGATGTCCGGGGCAGCGTATGTGCACGGACAGATGATGTCCCGGTCTTCCTGGCGGAGGCCCTCTCCGTCCCGGCATGGACAGAGGTAGTAGCCGTAGCGGTTTACATTGTCGGTAAGGCCTTGAGCAATCCGTTGCCGGAATTGCGCATCTCCCACCGGGACCCACCCGTAATGTCGGGCGGCTTTATCAATAAAATGCTGTGTTTCCTCGACAGTTCGCTGCTTCACAGGGGCCCTCCTGAAAGGTCCTCAGACCTAGAGATCCAGGGCTCGTGTCCAGACCGATTCGGTAAATCCGGAGAATGCCCGTTGATGATCCACCACGAGAATCGGAAAGACCACGACGTTGTCAAAGCGGTCCGAAAGTTCCCGCTTCACCGCGCGCTTTGTCGATTGGTCGATCAGGTCCAGGTGAATGTACTGGAACTGGACGCCCGACGTGGTGAGAAAATCAATCGCCTTGTGACAGAAGGCGCAGGTAGAGAGAGAAAAAACCGTTACCTCGTGATCCCTCAGGGGGCCATCCACTGTTTCGAACGTAAGAGAATCTATTGCTTTTTCCACACCCTAAAGGTAGTTCTTTTTTCTCATGATTTTCAAGGGATACCCGGGAGATATAGCCCCGGTGCGGTGTCCCGGCGTGGCGGAGGCTCTTCTCCGGGGTATTGCGGGGAGCTATTCGTAAAGCTGGGGATTGATAAAGCGGTCGGGATCAGAAACAAAGGGCGGCGCGGCGGTGGTGTTCACGTGAAAACGGAAGACCAGGCGTGTCGATCGCCGGGGATCCCGATCGGCAAAGGAAACCACCTGGGGATCTCCGGCAAAGACCCTCTTGAGCAAGGGCGAGTGATCCAGGATGAGTTGTGTTCGGGGGGTCGTCCAGTGGAGCTCCAGAATGATCGCGGTTATGGTGAGGAGCGGTTCCGGGTCGTCCTCGTCCAGGGTGACATCCTCGTCGGGAAGAACACCCTGCCGGGATTCCTGATCAGCGGCACCCCCCGGAGTTGTGCAGCTTCCCAGGAGGATGATCAGGGCCAGTGCAAAGGCAGGAGCAATCCCCGTGATGTGCCGACAGGTGACCATCAGACCCCTGAGGGATGGATCGTTGAAGAAGAACCAGAACCAACCGGGCCTGCCTTGCAGGACCCTTTCATTCACGGGACACACCATGGATAGTAATAATAATACGCCAAACCAGAGACGCCAAACCAGGGGCTCGAGCCCCAGGAGTAACAAGGGAGGGACGGTGACCACCCCGGTCGGAATGTGATATCTTCCTGTGCGATGACGAAGTACGACGAGAATTCGATCAAAACCCTCTCCAGCCTGGATCACATACGTCTGCGTAGCGGGATGTATGTGGGGCGCTTGGGGGATGGCAGCAATTTTGAAGATGGAATCTACATCCTGATCAAGGAGATCGTGGACAACGCGATCGACGAGTTTATCATGGGCCACGGTCGGAAGATCGAGATCAAGCGTGATGACGACGGAACGATTACGGTTCGTGACTATGGCCGGGGGATCCCCCTGGGAAAGTTGAAAGATGCGGTAAGTCAGATCAATACCGGGGCAAAATACAACGACGAGGTCTTCCAGTTCTCCGTGGGGTTGAACGGAGTGGGGACCAAGGCGGTAAACGCCCTGTCGGAGCATTTTCACGCTGTCAGCTTCCGTGACGGTGCCTGGGCCGAGGCGATCTTCGCTGCGGGGGTTCTCAAAAAACATCGCCAGGGGAAGAAAAGCAGTCAGAAAGACGGCACCTGGGTTCAGTTCAGGCCGGATCACAGTCTCTTCGGGGAGTATCAGTTCAACGAGGAGTTTATCCTCCAGCGACTGTGGAACTACGCGTATCTCAACGCGGGACTTGCGATCCTCTATAACAAACAGAAGATTTTTTCCAACGGAGGATTGAAAGATCTGCTGGCCAATGAGGTGGGCGATGCAGAACTCTACGGAATTGCTCATTATCGGGATGAACGTCTGGAATTCGCCCTCACCCACACTTCCAATTACGGAGAAACCTACTTCTCCTTTGTGAACGGCCAGTTTACCGCTGACGGAGGAACCCATCAGAGTGCCTTCCGCGAAGGAGTGCTCAAGGGTGTCAACGAGTTTTTCAAGAAGAACTACGCCGGAGAGGATGTCCGGGAGGGGATCGCCGGGGCTGTAGCGGTGCGGCTCAAGGAGCCCCAGTTCGAGGGACAGACAAAAAACAAGTTGGGTAACTCTGACATCCGCGGATGGATCGTGAACCAGGTCCGGGAGGCCGTGGCGGATTTCCTCTTTCGCAACCAGGGGGCTGCCAAAAAACTGGAAGCAAAGATCACCCAGAACGAGAAACTTCGCAAGGAGCTTAATACTGTCCGAAAAGAGAGCCGGGAGGCCGCGAAGCGTATCTCCCTGAAGATTCCCAAGTTGAAGGATTGCAAGTTTCACCGGGGCGATCGGGACAAGCGCGGCGAAGAGAGCACGATCTTCATCACCGAGGGAGACAGCGCAACGGGGAGCATGGTAGGGGCACGCGATGTTTACACCCAGGCGATTTTTTCACTCCGGGGAAAGCCCCAGAACATGTATGCGAAGAAGCGGGGCGAGATCTACCGTAACGAAGAGCTCTACAACATGATGATGGCCCTGGGAATCGAAGAAGACGTGGCCACTTTGCGCTACCAGCGAATCGTTATCGCCACCGACGCCGATCACGACGGGTTTCATATCAGGAATCTTCTGCTTACTTTCTTCCTCCAGTATTTTGAGGAACTGGTCGTGGCAAATCACATGTACATCCTTGAGACGCCCCTGTTCCGGGTCCGAAACAAGAAGGAAACACGCTACTGCTACTCCGAAGCTGAACGGGCCCGGGCGGTCCAGGAAATCCGGGGCGCCGAGGTAACCCGCTTCAAGGGGCTCGGCGAAATATCACCCCGGGAGTTCGGTCAGTTCATCGGCGAGGACATGCGGATTGTCCCGGTGAATCTGAAAACCATCAAGGATATTCAGGAGACCCTGACCTTTTTTATGGGAAAGAACACTCCGGAACGACGGGCCTTTATTATGGAGAATTTGATCTGATGGCCTACGTACATACTCTGTTTAACTCCAACTTTCTGGAATACGCCAGTTACGTTATCAAGGATCGGGCCATCCCCCACGTGGAGGATGGCCTGAAACCGGTGCAACGGAGGATTCTTCACTCCCTTCTGGAAGTGGACGACGGCAAGTTTCATAAAGTGGCCAACGTGGTCGGTCACTGCATGAAATACCATCCCCACGGGGATGCCTCCATCTACGAAGCTCTGGTGGTGCTGGCCAACAAGGGGCTGTTCATCGATACCCAGGGGAACTTCGGGAATATTTTCACCGGGGATCGCGCCTCGGCAGCACGGTATATCGAGTGCCGGATCAATCCTATCGCCAAGGAGATCCTCTGGCGTCCCGAGCTGACAGAATACGTCGAGAGTTACGACGGCCGTAATCGGGAGCCTGTGGTCTTTCCCGCCAAGATCCCCCTGGCCCTGGTGCTTGGAGCCGAGGGAATCGCCGTGGGGATGTCCACGCGGATCTTGCCCCATAATTTTGTCGAGGTGATCCGGGCGGTGCAGGCAGCGTTGCGGGGAGAAACGGTAGAGCTCTATCCCGATTTCCCCACGGGGGGGCTTCTCGATGTGTCGGATTATGCCCAGGGGCAGGGAAAGGTCCTGGTTCGGGCAACTCTCGATACGAGCGATGAGAAACGGATCGTGATCAGGGAGATCCCCTTTGGGACTACCACGGAGTCTCTCATCGCTTCGATTGAGAACGCTACCCGGCGAGGGAAGATAAAGATTGCCCAGATCAACGATTATACCTCGGAGAACGTGGAAATCGAGATCCGCCTGCCTCGGGGTGTCTACACCCAGGATGTAGTGGATGGCCTCTACGCCTTCACCGACTGTGAGCAGTCGATCTCGGTGAATCTCTTGATGATTCATGAAAACAAACCCCGCCTTTTTACCGTGCCCGAGGTGATCCAGTATCATGCCCGGCAACTGGTGACGCTCCTGGAGCGGGAACTTCGCCACGAAGAACAGGAACTCCTGGAGCGGTTGCACCTGCGTACGCTGGAGCGGATTTTTATTGAAGAACGAATCTACAAACGGATTGAGGAAGAACGGTCCCACCAGGGCGTTTCTGCAGCAGTATTCGATGGATTTATCCCGTTTCGCGCAGAGTTGGTGCGGGATGTCACCGATGAGGATATAGAACGACTTCTGAAGATTCCGATTCGGCGGATATCCCGCTATGATATCGAGAGAAACCTCCAGGAGGTTCAGGCGATCGGGCAACGCCTGGAGGCGGTCAGGGAGCATCTGAAGGATCTGGTAACCTACGCCCTGGCTTTTCTGGAAGGTGTTCTGGAAAATCACGGGGAGGCCTTTCCCCGGCTCACCACGCTTCAGGCGTTTCGCCGGGTGGATGTCCGCGAGGCTGCGCCCCGGGACCGGCAGCTCCGGTACGACGAAAAGACGGGGTACCTGGGTTACGGTCTTGCCGAAGGAACAGAGGTGGCCGCTGTATCCCCCTACGATCGGGTGCTCCTCATTGATGCCACGGCGGGGTACCGCGTTGTGGACGTGCCGGAAAAGCTTTTTGTCGGGGAGGGGCTCCTTCATGCGGGGCTGGCCGACAAGGAGCTTCTGGCCGAGACGGTCTTTACCCTGGTTTACTGTAACGATCAGGGGGCAGCCTGCTTGAAGCGGTGCGCTATCGAGCAGTTTATCCTGGGCAAGGACTATTCTCTTCTGCCTGAGGGTGCCCGGGTTCTGGCCTTCACCACCCTGGTTGATGGGGTGATTCGGCTGCGGTACAAGAAAAAGCCCCGGATTCAGAAGCTCGAGGAAGATTTTGATATTTCGGAGTATCTGGTAAAGAGCACTCGCGCCGGAGGGGTTCGTCTCTCTACCAAGGAGGTTTCCTCGGTAAAGGTTCTTACCAGCCGGGCCAGGTCAAGACGGAACCAGGCTTGATGGGTGCGGGGCCTGGCGGGGAGGGTAGCGCCCGTCAGGGCCGAAGCTCCCGGGCCTCTTCCGGCGGTGGTTTTGTTGCTTCCCGAGGGGTTTCCGGGGCCTTCCGCCGTTTGCGTGGCGGCCGACGGAGAAACTGAATCGTCAAGGGTGATGTACGAGGGTAGGTGTGGTAACTCTCGGAGGACCCCCGGATGATAAACCCCGGGACCCGATTGATTCTGGACAGGCCAAAGAGGGCGTAGCCTGCCAGGATGAGCGATATGATCCAGTAGAGGGCAGAGCTCCCCAGTTTTCCCATGCCCTGGGAGGCCGCCAGAGGGCCCGCTACGGAGCCGATGCCGTAGAAGACGTAGAGCGCGCTGGCGGACTGAACCATGTCCTCCGGAAGGAGCTGGTCGTTTACCGTGGCGATGGAGAGGGAATACAGGGGAATGGCAAATCCTCCAAAGAGGAAAGCTGCTCCAGTGAGAAATGGGCCCGGCCCGGGGGCAACCCCCAACCCCAGGGCTGCTATCATCCCGGCCAGGGAACTCACCAGAAGCGCAGCGCGACGTCCCGACCGGTCCGAGATAAGTCCCAAGGGCCATTGCATCGCCATCGTTCCCAGGGAGAAGACCAGCAGAAACAGACCGATTTTTCCCTCGCCGAGGCCCATCCCCTGGGCGTAGCGCGGAGCCAGACTCACGTGGGCGCCTGCCACCAGTCCGCTTGTTATAACGCCCATTGTTCCCATGGGAGATTTTTTCAAGACCCCCAGAAGGCGGATCTTCGTGTCCGTTATAAGGGCCTCGCCCTGAACCGTGGTAAGGGTGACAGGAAGCAGGCAGAGCGAGACCAGGATCGAAGTTATGCCGAATATTTCGAACCCTGCGGGAGAGAAATATCCGATCAGGGGCTGAACCAGGCCCATGGAAGAGAGATAGACGATGCCATAGGCAGAGAGGATTCGTCCGCGCAGGGCCTGAGGGCTTGCCACATTGAGCCAGCTTTCGACCACCACGAAAATGATCGAGAGGCACAGGCCGTGGAGTGTTCGCAGAACAATCCAGGCCAGGGGATCAATCAGGAGAACGTGGGCCAGGGAAGAGACCGAGGCCAGGGAAGCGAAGGCTGCGAAGGATCGCACGTAGCCGGCGTGCTTGATCACCAGGATCGCCAGAAACGAGCCCGCCAGCATCCCTGCGTAGTAGGCGGCGCTGATGATTCCGATGGTGCTGTCGGAGAATCCCTCGAGACCGCCTCGCAGGACCACAGCGGTATTCTGGAGGGCAGAGCCGCTTCCCAGGAGAAAGATACTCGCGAAGATGGCCAGGACTGTAGTAGTTACTCCGCGTTCGGGAAGATTCTGGCCGGTCACGGGGCCTCCTGGTGGTTGCGCCCGAGGCCGTGCCGGGGCGTGCTGGTATGGTCATCCCTCTTCACCCGGGGCTCCAGGTCGGGGAGGATCTCCTGGTACCGGCTCAGGGCCTGTGTTCCCGCCGGGGACAACCGGTAGGTGCCCCTCCGTATCCGATCGAACCAGCCATAGCTGTTTTTTGAGAGGATCTGCTGGGTTTGGGCCGGGGCGCCGGCCTGACGCAATTCTGCCGGTGAGGCTTCGTCCCGAGCCAGCAGGAGCTGGGCCACCCGGAGCGATCGCTGGCGCCAGGCCGTGAGGCGGGGGGCTCCCCCAGGGAGGCCTCCCCGGTCAAACTCGGCGTAGCGCCCGTCGATTTCCCGGAGAATCTCTATCCTGCGGCGGCGGGCGGTGCGGGGCTGGAAGGGCTGGGGGTGCAGGAGAACCTCGATCCGTGTTGTTCTCTGGAGAAACCGGACAACCAGGAGGCCCACTTCGAGACGCCGCAGAAGATCTTGCAGGGCGCGCCCTTTTCTCAGGGAGCTCTTGCTCCCCCGCAGGGGAACCGCAATATAGACCGCCTCGGTCAGAGCCTTGCGCCGGGCAGCCTGAAAAAGCAGATCCAGGGAGAGGCGGGTTTTCATCTCTATCACGATGAACTCTTCCGGTTTCTCGGGAGAGCGGGCCACCAGGTCGCAGTATTTTACTTCGGCCGAGACCAGGTAACCCTGTCCCTCCAGCCAGCTCCGAAGCGGATCAAACATCTCGGTTTCGCGCACGCTTCACCCTATCGCGGGAAAGGGTTTTCTGGGAAGAGTCGATTTTCCTGTTCTCTCGTGATATCTTTGTAACAGTAAGATTCCCCGGTTGTTTCCCGATACATAGGATGGTGAGGTGTCCATGAAAACGAATAAACGAGTACTACAATCAGCAATGCGGCCCGGCAGAATATTTCTTGTTCTTCTTTTGGGTCTGGCCGTCGCAGGGGTTTCCTTTGCCGGGGGGGCTCAAGAGAAGGCGCCTCCGGTTCTGGAGATTCCTCCCCAGCCGAGGCAGTTCATTTCTCCCGAGAACCAGGATGGCCTTCAGGATGTTCTTCAGCTTCCTTTCTCCAGCCTGGTGGTGCCCAGCGAGGACACGGTCATCATCGAGTACGCTCTCTCGGTTTTTGACGGCGACGGAAATCTGGTCTTTGAGCAACGGGAGCGGCAGCAGGAGCGGCGCGGGTTCTTCGGGAACCTCTTCGGCGGCGAGAAGCCCCGGGTGGAAATTCCCGAGACCCTGACCTGGGACGGCCGTTACGGGCTTCCCCAGGAACGTCTGCCCCAGGATGCCCAGGAGGGAGCCTTTGTCCCCGACGGCGAGTATACGTATCAGGTGTCGATCGTCGATGACGGCCGGAACGTGATCAGCAGCGCTCCCTTCAACGTAACTGTGGATAATACCCCGCCCGAGATCGGCGAGTTTCCTCCTCTGGAGTATACCATTTTTGCTCCTAACGGAGATGGCCTTCGCGATGACATCTCCTTTGAACTCCAGGGAAGCCGGGAATTGCGCTGGATCGTCCGGATCGTGGACGATCAGGACGACCTGGTTTTCGAGAAGGTTGTCGAGAACGAAACGCCCCGAAGGATGGAGCGGGATGTGCCGCCCCCGGCCAGATTTACCTGGGACGGCACCAGAAGAGTTCCCGGTGAGGAAGATCGCGCCCGGGCGCCCGAAGGAACCTATCGGCTGGTCCTGCGTGGTGAGGATCGTGCCGGCAACGTTGCCGAGGAGACACACCCCCAGGAGGTGACCTTAAGTCTGCAGGCTGCCGAGGTCGTTCTTGCACCGGCCGATGGAAACCGCTGGTTTTCTCCCAACGACAGCGGTGTCAGAGATACCCTGGTTGTGGATATCAACGCATCGGATCCGGATTTCTTTGACCGCTGGACTCTGGAAGTTCTCTCCCGGGGACAGGTTGTGCGCAGCGAGAGTGGTCGTGGAGCCCCTCCTGAAAAGTGGAATTTTGACGGACGCCGCCAGGACGGATCGCGATTCCCCGACGGCACGGTGGCATTGCGGTTGCGGGGTGTCCTGAAAAACGCCGTTGAGGTTCAGTCGGAGCCTCTGGATGTTTATATAGACACCGTGCCTCCCGAAGCCTGGCTGCGGGTCAACACAAAGCCCCAGGAAACTCCCCAGGGGGAACCTCTGGTTTTTGGAGCCGGCACCAAGGGCTCTGTGGCGGGGACGCTCCGTTTTGAGCGGGATGTATCCTGGCGCTTTCGGGTCTCTCTGGAAGGAGCTTCCCTTCTGGAGGGGGATTTGGAGGAGTTCTTCGCGATTTCCGGTCTCACCCCCCGGCAGGTGGGTTCATCGGAGATGAAAGAGGTTGAACTGGTCTGGGGCGGAGAGGATCTCACCGGCCGGGGCGATGCCCCCGACGGACGCTACGAACTTGTCCTGGAGGGCCAGGACCGGGCGGGCAACATCGGCTCGTCGCGGCCTCTCCGGGTCATAAAAGATTCTTCAACTCCCAAAGTGGAGATAACTGCGGAAAATCGACTGTTGGTCCCCCTCTCCCGGGGAGATCAGGCAGGAGTTGACTATCGCATATCCCTGGAAGATACCCAGGGCGTCCGGGAGTTCTCCTTCGAGATTCGAAACGATCAGGGGCGGGTTGTTCGCAGTGAGTATCGCCAGCGGCCTTTTGAGCGATTTCTCTGGAACGGAGTAAGCAACGGCGGCCGCGTTGTGGACGATGGCGAGTACTACGCCTCGGTGGAAGTGGTTTGGCAGAATGGTCACCACGCCCAGGCCGAAGATGACCGGCCCGTCCGGGTTGAGCGAGCACCGGATCCCCCCAAGGTAGGGATTACCCTGACACCTCTGCCGTTTTCGCCCGACGGGGAGGGTAAAAGCGATCTTCTTACAATTGCTCTGGACCTGAAGGCGGAGACGGAAATTCTCGACTGGAAGGTTGCTATCGATGATCCCCGGGGCCGTCCTTTCAAGCAATTTGAGGGTCGGGGAGAGCCTCCTCGGGAGCTGTCCTGGGATGGGCTGAGCGAGTCGGGAGAACTGGTGCAATCCGCCATGGATTACCCCGTTCGGTTTACCGTGAACGATTCCGAGGGGCATCAGGCCACGGCCGAGGCGGTGATCGCCACGGATATTCTGGTGATGCCCGACGGTGACCGTCTGCGTATCCGCATTGCCAGCATCCACTTCGCGGGAAATACGGCGGATCTCTTCATGAGCGATCGGGACAAGCTGGAACAGAACCTTCAGACCCTGAGAAGGCTCGCCCAGAGTCTGAACCGATATCCCGACCGCCAGATTGTGGTAGAGGGTCATGCTGCCCATGTATATCTCCAGTCTCCCGAGAGTATTGCCCGGGAACAGAGGGAGGAGCTTCTGCCGCTTTCGCGACGTCGGGCTGAAGAGGTCATGAAGGCCCTGATCATTCTTGGTGTCGATCGGGACCGCATGAGGGTTCAGGCTCTGGGTGGTGACCGTCCTGTGGTGCCGCATGAGGATCTGGATAACCTCTGGAAAAACCGACGGGTGGAATTTTTGCTCGACCGGTAGCTTCGGGGCGTGACAAAGGTGGCGGCATCCGGTAGGATACTGCCACCACTATCTTTTTTTCGCGCCCCTGCGGTTGCGTGAATGTACGATTACAGAAGATTGCAGAAGGAGATGCTATGTCAAAGGCACATCGGGGGACACCCCTTAAACAGGAAGTTGCGAACTCCGGACGGGGCAAGTGTCCCATCACCGGGCGTGACGGGGTAAAATTGCTCTACGAGCACGAGATTGACGGTGCAAAGGTGAAAATTTCCAAGATGGCCAAGGCCACCCTGGCAAACCAGAAAAAGCGCCAGGAAAAAGCCGAAGCTCAGGCGGGCGCGTAAGAGTCCGCAGAAGCACCCTGCCTGTGGCGATGCCCCGGTGCCTGGCACCGGTGGGTGTCGGCACGATTCCCCGGGGCGCTAACCTCTCCGGGGCCAGGTTGCCCTCTTGGCGGCTACGCCCCCGAGTGGGGGTTCAGCTCGGCCAGGATTCGGAGCCCCTCCAGGGTGAGCCACTGGTCTATCCGGTGAAAGAGCCCGGCCACCGGGGCCAGCTCTTCGGCAAATCCTCCCGTAGCAACCAGTACAGGTTTATCGGTTCCCATCTCATCGGACATTCGTTGTAACACCTCTTTCACCAGGCCCGTGTAGCCGTAGACGATCCCTGCCTGAATTGCGTGCATGGTGGTCCGGGGGAGGGCCGAGGGAGGAGGCTTGAGTTCTACCATGGGAAGTTGGGCCGTATTTGCAGAAAGGGCCCGCATGGCGCTGCGGATGCCCGGTGCGATGCTTACACCCAGAATTGCACCTCGCGAAGAGATAGCTGTAAAGGTAAGGGCTGTGCCGAAATCGACAACAATAGCCGCAGAGCGGAACTGGTGAAAAGCAGCGACAGCGTTTGCCAGGAGATCGTTTCCCAGTTCTGCCGGGATCGGAGCGCTTCGGTCAAGGCCGGTATTGAGATTCTTCTCTACGATCAGGGGAGGCAGGGGGCACAGCTTTTCCGAGACGGTGATAATTGCCGGGGTGAGCGCGGGGACGACCGAGCTGACCACGATCCGATCGATCGAGGCCAGCTCGTGCCCTGCCGTTGCCAGCAGATTGTGGAAGAGTACATGGTACTCATCGGCGGTCTTTTCAGGATCCGTGCGCAGACGCCAATGGTCGAGCCAGGTCGTCCCGGTATGAATACCGAAGGCGATATTCGAGTTTCCCACGTCCACCGTAAGAACCATGCGTCTCTACCTTAGCTTCTGGCAGCAGGAGGTGTCACGATAATCTTGTCCAGCCCGGGGCGCTTTGCGCAATCTTTTCCGACCGATGCGGCCCGTTCCGTATTCACATAGTCGGGTTTCTGGAAAGAGTAGGTGAACTTGGTGTGAACATCGTAGGTTCCTTCCACCAGGGCGTAGGTATCCTCGGTCATCACCAGCTCCTCGTCGGTGGGAATCACGAAGGCCTTCACCGGTGAATCGTCGGTGGTGATCACCGTCTCGGCGTTACGGGTCATGGAGAGGTCGTTCCGCTCTTCGTCGATGGTGATTCCCATGTAGGAGAGGCCGCGCAGGGCTACTGTCCTGACCTGGGGGCCTCGTTCTCCCACGCCTGCTGTAAAGACCACGGCATCGATTCCTCCTGTGGCTGCTGCGTAGGCTCCGATGTACTTCCTGATCCGGTATCCTTCAGCGTCGATGGACAACTGGGCCAGCTCGTCGCCCTGGGCCGCAGCATCTTCGATGTCCCGGCGGTCTACAAACCGTTCGGTGATTCCCAGGACTCCGCTCTTTTTGTTGAGGGTGCTCTCCATGTCGGCGGGACTCATGCCGGTGCGGTTCATCATGTAAAAGGGAATCGCCGGATCAATATCCCCGCAGCGGGTTCCCATGATCAGCCCTTCCAGAGGGGTGAGTCCCATGGAGGTATCCACGGAGACTCCGTTTTTTACGGCACAGACGCTGGCGCCGTTACCGATGTGGGCGATCACAATGTTTGTTTCGAAGGGATCTTTTCCCAGGAGAACCGCAGCCCGCTTGGCGGTATAGAGAAAGGAGGTGCCGTGGAAGCCGTAGCGTCGCACTCCGTGATCCCGGTACCAGGAGTAGGGGAGCGCGTAGGTGTAGGCCATGGAGGGCATCGTCTGGTGCCAGGCGGTATCCATGATCGCGCAGTGGGGGACCTTGGGGAGGACCTTGCGCGCTGCCTCGATTCCCATGATGTTTGCCGGATTGTGCAGGGGGGCCAGACTCTGAATGGAGCGGAACTCCTCCAGCACGGAATCGTCGACAATCACCGATTTTTTGAACTTTTCTCCCCCGTGAACCACGCGATGTCCCACGGCTTTTACCTCGTCCATGGAGGCGATTGCTCCCTTTTCGGGGTCCACCAGGGTATCCATGATAAGCTGGATCGCCTCGATGTGGCTGGGGCAGGGGTGAAGGAGTTTGAGCTCCTCTTTTCCGGGTACTTTGTGAATGATGACAGAGCCGTCGATGCCGACCCGTTCAACAATTCCCGTGGCCAGTCCTTTTTTGTTGCTCCAGTCGTACAGTTGGTACTTTGCCGAGGAGCTTCCGCAGTTCAGCGTCAAAATGATCATAATTGAGTGATCCTCCATGTAGGGTGTTCCTTCATTATTTCACAACCCCTGTTAATTTGGAAGGGCACCGGCGGTGATTGTGGAATCCCCGGGCGGCGTCTTCCGGGCCTGATCGTTCTGGTCTGGGTATCCTGTCTTGAACATTCGTGCGAACCCCGCTGTCTTTTGTGAAAAACTTGCGCCCTTGGAGAAGTGGGCGTACAATGAATCATTCTCACATACAATCAGGGAGGTTCGGAGATGAAGAAGTTGATTAATAGTCCCGACGATGTGGTCCAGGAATCGTTGCGGGGCATGGAAGCCGCTCACGCTGATATTTTGAAAGTGAACTACGATCCGGCCTATATCGTTCGGGCAGATGCGCCCGTGAAGGACAAAGTGGGCGTTATTTCCGGCGGCGGCAGCGGTCACGAGCCGATGCACGGCGGTTTTGTCGGCCGGGGAATGCTCGACGCGGCCTGTCCCGGAGCTGTCTTCACTTCTCCCACACCGGACCAGATGGAAGAGGCCACAAAGGCTGTTTCTTCCGGCAAGGGTGTCCTCCATATCGTGAAAAATTATACCGGCGACGTCCTGAACTTCGAGACTGCCGCTGATCTGTGCCAGGCTGAGGGGATCGAGGTCGAGGCTGTGGTCGTGGACGACGACGTAGCGGTGAAAGACAGCCTCTACACAGCGGGACGGCGGGGCGTGGGTACCACGGTGCTCATGGAAAAGATCGTGGGTGCCGCAGCGGAACGGGGCATGAGCCTCAAGGAGGTGGCTGATCTGGCTCGAAAGGTGAACGCCCAGGGCCGTTCCATGGGAATGGCTCTGACAAGTTGTACCGTTCCTTCGGCCGGGAAGCCCACCTTTGAGCTGGGAGAGGGCGAGATCGAGCTGGGCATCGGCATCCATGGCGAGCCAGGCCGTGAGCGAACATCCCTCAAGACGGCCCGGGAGCTGGTGGATTACATGGGCGAGGCAATCTTCTCGGATCTTCCCTACAAGAGCGGCGACGATGTGATCGTCATGGTGAACGGCATGGGGGGAACACCTTTGATCGAGCTCTATCTGCTCTACGCGGAGCTGGAGCGAGTTGCCAAAGCCCGGGGCATAACCATCAAGCGGCGCCTGGTAGGAAACTACATCACCTCTCTGGAGATGCAGGGTTTCTCCATCACGGCGCTCAAGTGCGATAATCAGATGGTGCAGCTCTGGGACGATCCCGTGCACACCGCAGGACTCAGGTGGGGAGTGTAAATGATCACCCTTTCGCAGATTCTGGCGTGGATTACGCAACTCGACACGGTATACACCGAGAACAAGGCCTATCTGACCGAGCTGGACTCGGCGATTGGTGACGCTGATCACGGCATCAACATGGCCCGGGGGTTTTCCGCCGCCCGAAAGGCGATGGAAGAGACTCCCCCGGCCGATATCGGGGCTGCCCTCAAGGCAGTCTCGATGACGCTGATCAAGACTGTGGGCGGAGCCTCGGGCCCGCTCTACGGAACGGTTTTTCTCAAAGCTTCTGTTACCTGCATGGGTCAGGAATCGATCGACGAGGAGGGGCTGGAACGGCTCCTTTCCGAGGGATTCCGGGGAGTTCAGCAGCGGGGGAAAGCCCAGGTGGGGGACAAGACCATGATCGATGCCTGGGACCCGGCTGTGACGGCCCTGAAGGAGGCGCGGGCCTCCGGTGGGGATGTGGCTGCCATGCTTCAGGCTGCAACGGCTGCGGCCGAGGCCGGTCGCGATGCTACGGTGCCGCTGGTGGCCCGCAAGGGTCGCGCCAGCTATCTGGGAGAGCGGAGCAAGGGGCATCAGGATCCCGGAGCAACCTCGACTGCGCTGCTTTTTGCTGCAGCCCGGGATACGCTCTCGTAATTCCCGAAATTTGTGTCGGGCTCCCCCTCGGGGGAGCTGTCTTTCGTCTCCCCGGTTGTGTCTGTCTATCTGGAGGTGTCTGTCGTGGTTGGGCTTGTAATCGTTTCACATAGCCGTCTTCTGGCCGAGGCGGTTCTGGTTCTTCTCAGGGGGGTGAGTAGCCGCTCGATTCCGCTGGCCTGCGCGGGTGGGACGGGCCAGGACCACCAGGATCTGGGGACCGACGCCATGGAGATTATGGAGGCGATTCAGTCGGTGGACTCCCCCGAGGGAGTTCTGGTTCTCATGGATCTGGGAAGCGCAATTCTCAGTGCCGAGACAGCCCTGGAGTTTCTCGAAGGATCTTTGGCCGGACCGGTCAAACTGGCGCCTGCACCCCTGGTAGAGGGAGGAGTAGCAGCAGCTGTTCAGATTGGTCTTGGGGCAGATCTGGACACGGTCCTTGCCGAAGCGATGGAGGCTCTTTCTCCAAAGCTGAGCCAGCTGGGAAGTCCCGTTCCGGAAGGCGGCGGTCTTCCGGAGAGCGGCCACGGCACAGACCTCCAGGAATCCCGGGGGGGCAACTGTCCGGACCAGGAGGTATCCTGGGTCACCGGGACATTTCGCATCGCCACCGCTCATGGTCTGCATGCGCGCCCCGCTGCCCGGCTTGTTCAGACTCTGGGGCGCTATGCCGTCCAGGCTCAGATAAAAAATCCCGGCCGGGCCACGGGGTGGGTAAACGCCGGTAGTCTGAACAGGGTGACGACCCTTCAGGTCACCCGGGGGCAGGATGTGGAGGTGCGCTGTTCCGGGCAAGAAGCCCGGGAGGCGCTTCAGGCCGTGGCAGAGCTGGTGGCCGAGAACTTTGGCGAGCCCCTTCCGGCTGATAACCTTCCGGCTGATAACCTTGAGGATCATTCCGGGGAGGTGGCTGAGGTGCTGCCGAAATCCTCGAAAAATTCCTCCCCTTCCAGGGAGATGTCGGGTTCCGGGGAGATGTCGGGAGCTGGTGCTCCGGTGGATGCCGCTGTCGGGGGGGAGATCGGGGTCATTCAGGGTATACCTGCGTCTCCGGGTCTTGGCTTGGGTCCGGCGGCTCCTCTTGCTCTGCCTGCTCCTGTTTTCCCCGAGGGAGGGATGGCGCTGGAGGATCTCCGGGAGAAGGGTTTTTCCGCTGTGGAGCGGGGTATCCGGGAGGTGGTCGGGCAGTTGCATCACCAGGCGGCCCTGTCCCGACGCAATGGCCGGAAGGACCAGGCCGAGATCACCGAGGCCCACGCCCTGCTCCTGGCAGACCCCGAGCTTCTGGAAGAGGCCCGAAGAATTGCCGGCCTGAAGGGGTGTCCTGCCCTGGAGGCGTTCTGGCGGGCTGCCCAGGAGGTCGCGGAATCGTATCTGGCCATGGAAGATACCTACTTGCAGGCTCGAGGTATTGATATGCGTGATGTGGCGATCCGCCTTGTGGCCCATGTAGCGCCTGATCTGGTGAAGCCCTCCGAGATCCCCCAAAATCATTCTGTGCTGGTTGCCGATGATCTTCTTCCCTCCCAGACAATGAGCCTGGAGGCCGACCGGGTTGCAGGGATTGTTACCCTTGCAGGGTCGGCCAGTTCTCATGCAGCGATCATCGCCCGGGGGCTGGGCATTCCCATGGTAGCGGCGGTTCCCCTGCCTCCGGGGTGGGAGGGTTCGCTGGCTGGATCATCCCTGGTGATAGACGGGACCCGTGGAACGGTTGAGCTGCACCCCTCGCAGGAGCGGTGCCATCAGGTTCAGGAGTTGATCCGGCACGATCGCGAAGAAGCTGAGGCGCTCCGCCGGGAGGCGGCTGCTCCGGCTGTGCTCGCCGGGGGAGAACTGTTTCCCGTGTATGCCAATGTGGCAACCCTGGCCGATGCCCGTCTCTCTGCTGCCAGCGGTGCCGAGGGGGTGGGACTTCTGCGTACAGAGTTCCTTTTTCTGGGAGCTTCCTCTCTTCCCGACGAGGAGGCGCAGCTTGCAGCCCTGCGGGATATGGCTGAACCCTTCGGGAACCATCCCGTGACGGTTCGCCTTCTTGATATCGGCGGTGACAAGGAGGTCTCGGCCCTGGATCTTCCCGGCGAGGCAAACCCCTTCCTGGGGGTTCGCGGTGTCCGGCTTCTTTTGCAACCCCGCCACAGGGATCTTTTTCAGGCACATCTGCGCGCGATTTTGCGCCTTGCAGCGGAGCGTCCCCTGCGAATCATGATTCCCATGGTCTCTCTGGTAGAAGAGATTCGGGGTGTTCAGGCCGAGCTTGCCCTGGCCCGGGAGGCGCTCCGTGCCCAGGGGGTGCCCTGCGGTGGTTCCCTGCCCTTGGGAATCATGGTGGAAACCCCGGCGGCAGTCTTTGCGGCAGCCACGCTTGCCCGTCTGGTAGATTTCATGAGCATTGGAACAAACGATTTGACGCAGTATGTGATGGCTGCCGAGCGGGGCAACGCGGCAGTTTCCGCTTTGGGAGACGGACTTCATCCGGCGGTGCTGGCTGCTATCAGCCAGACCGTTCAGGGCGCAAACGGTCCGGGAGTTCCCGTGAGTGTCTGTGGAGAGCTGGGGTCGGATGCTCAGGCGGTTCCAATTCTGGTGGGGCTGGGCATCCAGAGCGTGAGTGTCAACGCTGCTTCGGTTGCTCCGGTGAAGCGGCAACTCCGGGGGCTCTGCCGGGACCGCTGCCGGGAGCTGGCGCAGGAGGCGCTTCGGCAGGATGTGGCCGGGGCAAACCGGAGATCCTTCGCCCCGTAATACCGTCGGTGACGCACAGTCCGGTGCTGTGGCGCGTCCCGGTGTGTTTCCCCGGGACATCTTCCCCTCTGATGGTCTGGTCAGGCCTGCTTGATAATCTCCAGTACCTGCTCCAGAGTTATCTTCTCGATCTCCTCGGGTTTCTGAAGTTCTTCGGGGAGGGAGAAATTTTTGGTCCCTGCCTTTATGTACGGTCCGTATCGGCCGTCGTAGATCGCTACCTTGCGGTTCTTTCCGGGATCCTTGCCAAAATCACGCAATACTTTGGGGCCGCCCCGACGCCCCTTCTTTTCTTCAGCCAGGAGCTCCAGGGATCGTTCCAGGGTGATGGTGTAGACATCGTCTTCTTTCTTGAGTGACCGGAACTCCCCATTGCATACCACGAACGGGCCAAATCGTCCGATGTTCGCCACAACTTCCTGAGCCGATTCAGGGTGAATGCCCAGTGTCCGGGGGAGGCTGAGAAGCTTCAGGGCCAGTTCCAGGGTTATTTCACTGGGACGAACCCCCTTGGGGAGGCTTGCCCGTTTGGGTTTCTCCGAGCTTTCCGGGTCGGTCTCGCCCAGCTGGACGTAGGGTCCGTAGCGTCCGGTCAGGCAGAAAACGTTCTTCCCCGATTCCGGGTCGGTGCCAATGGGGGCCGGTCCTTTTTTCTGGACCTCAATAAGCTCGGTGATGTCTTCCTCGGTCAGATCGGCCGGGGCGTACTCTTCGGGTATTGAGGCATGGACCTCCTGGTCGCCCTCGTAGTGGATGATGTAGGGTCCGTAGCGTCCCACCTTGACAGTCTGGTGCTCCCGGAGCTGGGGAAGGGCGATGCTGCGGGATGCGTCCGGCTGAATCTCGCTTTCCCGCCGTTCCACAGCTTTTTGCAATCCCTCTTCGGAGAGGTAGAACTCCTTCAGGTAGGCCTGGGATTCCCGTTCTCCCAGGGCGATCTCGTCCAGGGCGTTTTCCATGTCTCTGGTGAAACTGTAGGTGATGAGTCCCTCGAAGTGATTCTCCAGAAGCTGGATCACGGCCATGCCGGTAAAGGTGGGAGCCAGGGCTTTCTCCTGTCGGCGAATATAGGATCGCTCGTAGAGAGTGGCGATAATCGCGGCATAGGTGGAAGGACGGCCGATCCCTCGCTTTTCCAGCTGCTGTACCAGGGATGCCTCGGTGTAGCGTGCTGGCGGCTTGGTGCGGTGCTGGTCCGGTTTTACTGCTTCGGGGGCCAGGGGATCTCCCTCGGCCAGGGGAGGCAGGAGGACCTCCTTGTTTTCCAGGGCAGCTTCGGGGTTATCTGCTCCCTCCACGTAGACCCGAAGGAATCCCGGAAACTCGATAGCGTTTCCCGTGGCGGAGAAGGTCGCTTCTCCCACGGAGATCAGGACCGTTTGGGAGCGCTTTCGGGCGTTTGCCATCTGGCTTGCCAGGGTTCGTTTCCAGATCAGCTCGTAAAGGGAGCGCTCCCGCCCGGTCAGCGATGTTTCGTCGGGATGACGGAAGGTGTCGCCGGCGGGTCGGATCGCTTCGTGAGCTTCCTGGGCTCCCTGGGAGGCGTTATGCTGACGGTCCTCCCGGGCCAGGTAGTCTGCTCCGTAGAGTTCCCGGATCTGTTTTCGTGTAGCCTCCACCGCTTCTGAGGAGAGGGAGGGGCTGTCGGTACGCATGTAGGTTATGTACCCTTCTTCGTAGAGGCGCTGGGCGGTTCGCATGGTTTCCCGGGCGCTGAGGCCCAGTTTGCGGTTCCCCTCCTGCTGCAGGGTGGATGTAATGAAGGGCGGGGCTGGCCGGGATGTTACCTCCCGGGATTTTACATCTTTCACCGCCCAGGAAAGCTCCTGCAGCGTCTCCTGGAGCTCCTCCACCCGGGTTCGATCCAGCTGGAGCAGGGCATCGGACTTAAGTGTTCCCGTGGCGGGATCGAAATCCTTTCCCGACGCAACCCGTTTGCCCTGGAACTCTGTCAGCCGCGCCTCGAAGGGAGGCTGGTGGCCGGGCTTGGAGAGGATTGCTGCCAGATCCCAGTATTCCGAGGAGACAAAGCGGATTCGCTCCCGCTCCCGCTCCACGATCATCCGGAGACCCGGGGACTGAACCCTCCCGGCCGAGAGGCCGTAGGCGATCTTTTTCCAGATCAGCGGCGAGAGGGTGTAGCCGTAGAGGCGGTCCAGGATACGCCGCGTTTCCTGGGCCCGCACCAAGGCAAGGTCCAGGGAGCGGTAGTTTTTCAGGGCATGGCTGATAGCGGAGCGGGTGATTTCGTGAAAAACCATGCGCCGCACGGGAATCTTGGGTTTCAGTACTTCCAGAAGATGCCAGGAGATGCTCTCCCCTTCGCGGTCTTCATCAGTGGCAAGGTAGAGAACCGATGCTTGTTTCAGTTGCTCCTTGAGGTGCTTGATGATCTTGGCCTTGCCCTTGGGCGTAACATAGAGCGGAGCAAAATTATCTTCCACGTTGATTCCCACCCTGGCCCAGGGTTCCTTTTTGACCCGGGCGGGGATCTCCGCTGCTGACTGCGGGAGGTCCCGGACGTGGCCGATACTGGCCTCTACCACGTACTCCGGGGGCAGAAAGCGTTTGATGGTGCGGGCCTTTGTGGGGGACTCAACTATTACAAGCGCCGATTCTGACATAGTTTTCGCAATCCTTTCGCGCTGAATGTTCGATGATTAGGGTTGCTTTCGTCAAGGACAAAAGGCCCCCTCGGCTTGCACTGTTCTGCATTTGTGCGATATAATTCATCTGCGTATAATTCTTTACGCTACAAATTTGACCGATTGTAAATAATTGGACAACGGAGGCATAATGGCAATACCCCTCGACGATCTTATTCAGGATGATCGTAATATATACGAGCTTACCGTCGCCGCTATCCGGCGGTCCCATCAGATCGGGGAGATCCGTCGGGCCTTCAGCTCCGACGAGCATGGTAGCGTGAACGACGAAGATGGCGAAAAGGTCGTCTCCCAGGCTATCTCGGAGGTGCTCCTGAACCAGGTCCAGTTTGAAATGATCGAGAATTGATCGACCATCGGGTTGATCAAAAGGCCATCGGGTTGATCAAAACCTGAAATGATCGAACATTGAACCCTGATCTCTCCGCCGCCGCGATCAAGGCGGTTGTTCTCTTTGGCCCCACGGCAGTGGGAAAAACCGGAATACTGCAAAAGGTTCTTGCCGAAAACCCGCGCCTTGCCGGGGCTGTGGAGATCGTCTCGGCCGATTCGCGCCAGATCTACCGCGGAATGGACATCGGTACAGCGAAGCCTTCCCGGGATGAGCTGGAAGCGGTTCCTCATCACCTGATCGATCTGCAGGAGCCCACGCGATCCTTTGACGTGGGGCAGTTCGTGCGCTCCTGCGATAGGCTGTGCCAGGAAATCTGTCTTCGGGGTCGAATCCCTCTGGTAACAGGAGGAACAGCCTTTTACCTCCAGGGATTCCTCTGCGGGTTGCCCGAGGTTCCGCCATCGTCCCGGGAGGTCCAGCGCGAGCTTTCCCGGCGGGCCCGGGAGGAAGGACTGGCTCCTTTGCGGCAGGAGCTTGAGCGGGTAGATCCCGAGAGCGCTATCCGCATCGGGGAAAACGACGCCTATCGCATTGTGCGGGCGCTTGAGGTCTATCTCGTCTCGGGGAGGCCCCGGTCGTCTTTTCATGAGCCCCGGGATATCCGTCAGGACCTTTCGGTACAGATTGTGGGGCTTACCCGGGATCGATCCGAGCTGCACCAGCGCATCAATCGCCGGGTTCGCGCCATGATGGAGGCGGGGCTTCCTGGAGAGGTGGAAGAGCTGGTGCGATCAGGCCTCGGAAAAGATGATCCGGGGTTCCGGACGATCGGCTACAGGGAGTTTCTGGAGATTTCCGGGGATCCTCCCTGGTCGGAAGAGGAGCTGGGGCGCATTCAGGAGCGAATTGCCCGGAATACCCGTCACTACGCGCGACGCCAGGAGATCTTCTTTCGCAGATTGCCCCAGGTCCGGTGGCTTCAGGCCGACGATTGTCGGGGGCTCGAGGAGATTCTTTTGGAGGCGCTCCCGCCTTGACAGGGATAATTCCATCGCGCATACTGCCCTCCTGTTTTGCGCGGAGATCCTAACAGCTGGTCTTGTGCCACGTTTTGCTCCCGGGTTTTTCCCGGACAAAGCCTGGTCGCAAAATAATAGATATTGCACGTGACAAAAGGAGACGATTGTGCCCTGCGGACGAAAACGCAAGCGAAAAAAAATCGCTACCCACAAACGGAAGAAAAAACTCCGGAAGAACCGCCACAAAAAACGAAATCGTTAATGCGTAGCCTCCTTCTGCGGTCCGGCCTATGAGGATCGGCAGTTTTGCGCGGCCTCGAATCATGGGTATCATCAATGTTACCCATGATTCTTTTTTTACCTCGAGTCGGGTTGCCGACGGTGAGCGCGCGAGGGAGATGGCGGTGAAAATGGTCGGCCACGGAGCCGATATACTGGATCTCGGGGGGGAGTCGTCCCGACCCGGGAGTGACTATGTACCGGCCGATGAAGAATTGCGGCGGCTTATGCCTGCCCTCAAGGCGATCCGGGAAGCGCTCCCGGAGATTCCTCTCTCGGTGGATACGCGGAAAGCGGTAGTTGCCGAGAAGGCCCTTGATGCGGGCGCCTCCATGGTGAACGATATCTCCGGGCTTCGTGATGATCCGGACATGCCTGCCCTGGTGGCGGAACGGGGTGTCCAGGTTTGTCTCATGCATATGCGGGGTACTCCCCGGACGATGCAGCAGGAGCCCCACTACGACGATCTGCCAGGTGAGCTTCGGCGCGAGCTGGAATCTCTGGCGGGGCGGGCTTTGGAAGCTGGAGTGAAGCCGGGCCAGATTATTTTGGACCCCGGAATCGGTTTCGGGAAGACCTTCGGCCATAACTGGAGTATTCTCGGGGAACTTGAGTCCTTGAGTGAGCTTGGGTACCCCCTGATGGTGGGGCTTTCACGCAAGAGCTTTCTCAGTGAAGCCGGCCTTGATCCTGAATCGGGGCGCGGAGAGCCCTTGGCCCCGGAGGAGCGTCTTTCTGCCACTCTGGCGGCGCAACTCTGGTGTACCCTCCAGGGGGTTTCGATCCTGCGTGTCCACGATGTGAAACCCGCTGTGGAGACGGTGCGTGTTCTGGAGAGGATTCTCACCGCGAAGAGATAGCCGAGAGGGGAGCTGTGGCAGCGCTGTACGAAATTTGGTTCGTTCAAAATATTATTCTCCCCTCCCTGGATGTCCTCCTCCTTAGCTTTCTTATCTACAAAGGATATCAAATCATTCTGGAAACCCGGGCTGTCCAGGTTTTTCGGGGTGGTCTCTTTCTGGGTGGCCTCTACGCAGTCTCGTTTTTCCTGAATCTGCGAACTCTCCTGTGGCTGATAAACCTTCTTGCTCCCAGTTTTGTGATCGGCGTGGCCATCATTTTTCAGCCGGAGTTGCGCAAAATTTTCACCAAGCTTGGCCAGGGGCGATGGATGCAGCCCGGGGGGCGATCCAGGCCGCACCAGTTCGAGGAGGTTCTCTCGGCTTGCGAGAATCTTTCGCGTCAGCGCCGGGGGGCTCTTATTGCCTTTCCGCGATCGGTGGGGTTGAAGGATATCATTAACACTGGCACGGTGATCGACGCCGAGGTGACCAGCGCTCTGTTGCAGACCTTCTTTCTCTTTGACACACCTCTCCACGATGGGGCCGCTATCATTGAAGACGGCCGGATCGCTTCGGCGGGGAGCTTTCTTCCCCTCTCGGAGCAAACCGATGTGCGTCGCAGCTTTGGAACCCGCCACCGTGCGGCTTTGGGCCTTGCCGAAGAAAGCGATGCCGTCGTTCTTATTGTGAGCGAGGAGACGGGGTTTATCAGCCTCGCCTACGATGCAAACCTCTACTACGATCTCTCCATCGATGAGGTTCGCACCCAGCTTGTGGAGCTTCTGGATACAACGGGACGGCCTGCCCGAAAGCCCGGAAAAGAGCTTGAGGAGGTGGCGGAGCTTGAAGATTAAGAGCTGGTTTCAGCGACTCTTCCAGAATTGGCCCGTGAAGGTTCTTTGCTTCGCCGTGGCGCTCCTGTTGCTCGTCTTTCATGACATAACCCGTCTGGAAGAGCGATTTCTCACGGTTCCCCTGGAGGTGCGTCTCAGCGCGAATCTGGTGCCTGCCTCAACTTATCCGCAGCAGCTTCGGCTCCGGTTGCGGGGAGAATCGGAGCAGGTCTTCAGGATTGTCGAGGATGACCTCCGAGCTGTTATCGATCTTCGGGATTTTTCCCGGGAAGGGGTATACCGTGTTCCTGTGGATCTGGAGCGCCGGGGTGCTGCTGCCGAGCCGGGAACGCTGGAAATATCGGTAGAACCGGAGTCCCTGGAGATAACCCTGGAGGAGAAGGCGATCAAGAGCGTCGAAGTTGTGGCAAGTACCAGTGGTTTTGTTCCCACAGGCTACTCCCTGGAACGGACTATCATGACCCCCTCGGCGGTAGAGATTCAGGGCCCCCGCAGCCGGATAGAAGGGGTTGAACAGATACGGACCGAGGATGTGGATCTCTCGTCGCGGCGGGAGGATTTCACCGAGCGGATTCGACTGGTTTCGCCGGATCCGCTTATCGCCTTTCGGGGTGGTGAAATTGTGGAACTCCGGGGTATTGTTGAAGAACGGGTGGTCCTGGAGACTTTCGATCCTGTTGATATTGTCGTCTCCGGCCTGGATCAGCGGTTTTCCTTGGACGGAGAACTTCCCTCGGGTTCAATCCGGGTTCAGGTGCGCCAAATCGATCTGGAGGGACTTGCTCCGGGAGAACTGGAGCTCTCGGTGGACGCCTCGGCAGTCAGTGCCCCGGGAACAATCCGGTTGCCCCTGCGACCCGTGGTTCCTCCCGGGTTTGTGGTGCTTCGCTACGAACCTACCTCACTTCAGCTGAACGTGACGGCGGCGCCGTGATTCGGGGAATCGGGGTTGACGTTGTAGCCGTGGACCGTCTGCGGCCCTGGCTTGATGACCAGCGGTTGCTGAAGCGCTATTTTGCACGGCAGGAACGGGATGCAATTTACCAGCGTCGGGACGGTGCTGCTCTTTCCCTGGCTGCGCGGTTTGCCGCCAAGGAGGCTTTCGCCAAAGCCCTGGGAACGGGGTTTCGGGGCTTTCAGCTTCGCGAGGTCTGGGTTGTGAACGATCCTCTGGGCAAACCGGAACTTCATGTGAGTGGTGGTGCAGCCCGAGCCCTCTCCCGCGTGGGAGGAACGCGGCTGTGGCTCTCTCTTACCCATGAGCAGGCCCATGCTATTGCTATGGTGGTGATCGAGGGCTAGGGTAACCGGAGAAGCAATAACCAGGAGGCAGTCGTGGCAGCGGAATCATCGCTTACATTTTTCGCAAAAAAAGCCGAGGAGTGTCCCCTCTGTGGCGAGCATTTTTACCGTGAAGAGATGCGTACCGGCCGGGGCAGGCAGATCGCAGGAAATCTCACCCGGGAGCTTCGTCGCAATTATGAGCCCTCGAAGCAATATGGTCCGGTCTATCCCCTGATTTACCCCGTTCTGGTCTGTCCCAAGTGTTTCTACGCTACCTATCCCGATGATTTTGTGGCGGTCCCCGATCAGATTCTGGGAACGCTTCGCGACGAGACGGACAAGCGGCTGGATGCGTTCAAGGGTGTTCTGGATTCCCTGAATTTTTTGAATGAACGGGGGCTTGAGGAGGGAATAGCCAGTTACGTCCTGGCCACGTTCTGTTATGAGCATTTCCCCAAGCAGTTCTCGCCCACCTTCAAGTGCGGGATGAGCCAGCTCCGGGCAGCCTGGCTGTCGGGCGATCTCCATGCCCTGCGCCCCACGGAGAACTTCGATTACCTGGCCCGGGTGTTTTATCGGAAGGCCCGGTTTTACTATTCCCTGGCGGTGGAGCGGGAGCAGACCGGCCAGGAGCCGATGACTGCGGCGAGCAATTTAGGTCCCGACCTGGATAAAAACTACGGCTACGATGGAGCTCTCTATATTACAGGGCTTTTGGAATATCAATACGGCCCCACGTCGGACCCCGAGAAACGGAAACTTTCGCTGGATCGGGCAAAGCGAACCGTGGCCCGCATCTTCGGAATGGGCAAGGCCAGCAAGCACAAGCCTGCGGCAATTCTGGATAACGCCCGGGATGTTTACGAGAGCATTTCCCGCGAGCTGGGCTCGGCCAACACCGATCCTGAATCGCAGGAGTAGCTCCCGGGGTCAGCTATGACGATACTCATGAAGGTCGCCTACGATGGCACGGAGTTCTGCGGATACCAGATTCAGAGATCGGATCGGACCGTTCAGGGAGAGCTTGAATCGGCTCTGGAGAAGCTCCTGAGACGCCCCGTGCGAACGGTCTGCGCCGGACGAACCGATACGGGGGTTCACGCTCTGGGGCAATATGTCTCATTTTCCACGGACTGCCCGGGGATTGAGCCCTCGTCCTTTGCTCCAGCCCTCAACAGCCGTTTGCCCAAGGATGTCACCGTTATGGCATCCCGGCAGGTGCCCGATGATTTTCACGCTCAGTACAGCGCGAGGCAGCGACACTACCGATATTTTCTCTATGCTGCGCCGGCAATTTTACCCCATCGCAGGCGCTACGCCTGGCGGATTCCCGAGTTTCCCTCTCTGGAAAGGCTGAACCGCGACGCCTCGGCTCTTGTGGGCACGCACGATTTCTCAACCTTTGCGATGCTGGGCGGGGAGCAACGCAGCACCGTGAGAACCATCTCCTATGCACGGTTCGAACCCGATCGGGATGATGGGCTGGAGTTCCGCATTGGCGCCACGGGGTTTCTTCGAAGGATGGTTCGTTCTATTGTGGGAACCCTGATCGAGCGGGAGCGTCTTTGTCTGCGGGGGCAGGAGGTTCCTCTTTCCCTGGAAGAGATTCTTGCCCGGGGTGACCGCCGGGGTGCGGGGACGACAGCCCCTCCCTGGGGATTGTTTCTCTACGATGTCGAGTACGAACCGCCAAATCAGCCCGATCGATGAAATGCATGGAATCAGTAAAGGGTGGTGAACCATGAAACGCTACGAGGCGTTGTATCAGATAACCTGTAATGCCGAAGACCTCCTTCGCGGCGGTCCGCGTCGGGATCATTCTTCTCTGGCCGACCGGGTCTCCTCCCTGATGGAGCGAATGGACGCCGACGATCATCCTGTTGATAGTGGTCCCCCTACTGTCTCTGGGGAGGTCCGGCGGGCAACTCCTGGTGTGGTGCACCAGAATCCTCAAAATTCCCGGATTTCCCGGGGTCAGGGGGATCTGCCCGAGCGCCGGGCGCGTCTGGCTGCTTTGGAGGCAGAAATACGAAGCTGTTCACGCTGTGCTCTCTCCCTGGGCAGGACCCGGACTGTGGTTGGCGAGGGCGTGCTGGATCCCCTGGTGATGGTGGTGGGCGAGGGGCCGGGCCGGGACGAGGACCAGCAGGGCCGGCCCTTTGTGGGCAAGGCCGGGCAGTATCTCGATAAGTGGCTGGAAGCGATTGATCTTTCCCGGGAGACCAATGTCTATATCACCAATATCGTCAAGTGCCGTCCTCCTGAAAATCGGGATCCCCAGCCCGGTGAAACCGATGCCTGTGCCCCCTGGCTCCACGAGCAGATTGCCCTGGTGAGACCTCGTCTTATCCTTACTCTGGGCCGGATCAGTCTGCGGGTTCTCACCGGATCAACCCGAGGAATCACCGGGCTCCACGGGTCACGTTTCTGCTATCGGGACATCCCGCTTGTTCCCACATTTCATCCCAGCGCGGTGCTCCGGAATCCCGAGTGGCGTCGTCCGGTCTGGGAAGATCTCAAGGAGGTGCGCCGGTGGCTCGATGAGGTGACCGGTCAAGAGGCTCCCGGGGAAACCGGGCGGTGAGCGTCCTGCCGTGGTAATCCTCGATGTAGCGGTTTCCGTGCCGGTGGACCGGCTTTTTTCCTATTTGCCTCCCCGGGAGGGGCCGGTTCCTGCCCCGGGGTGCCGGGTAATGGTCCCCTTCGGTCGTCGAACCCTTACAGGTGTTGTGGTGGCCAGGTCCGAGGCCCTGGCCGATGGGGTGAACCAGGAGGGGCTCAAAGAGGTATTGCGGGTTCTGGACCAGGAGCCGCTTTTTGGTGATTCCTGGCTGGAAATGGCCCGGTGGGTTTCCCGGATGTATCTCACAACCCTGGGAGAAACCCTGGCTACGATGTTGCCGGGCGCAAAAAAGGCCAAAGACCTTCCTCTGGCGGGAGGGGACGAACCCGCCGTCGCTCCGCAACGGCTGGAACTCTCCCAGGAGCAAGAGCATGCCATCGAGATTATTTCGCAGCCTCTCTCGCCCGGGGAGGAGTCCTGGCATTACCTCTACGGAATTACGGGGAGCGGCAAGACCGAGGTGTTTCTCCAACTGGCCGAGAGGACCCTCCAGGCCGGACGGGGGGTGATCTATCTGGTTCCCGAAATTGCCCTGACCCACCAGTTATTCGATCATATTTCCCGCCGTTTCGGAGCGGTGGCTGCCATGCTCCATTCGGGGCTCACCCCTGCCCGGCGCCTGGGCGAGTGGAGGCGTATCCAGCGGGGCGAGGCCCGTCTTGTGGTGGGTGCCCGGAGTGCTGTCTTTGCTCCTCTCTTGCAGGTGGGTCTCATCATTATCGACGAGGAACACGAAGGGTCCTACAAGGCGGGGAACGCGCCTCGCTATCACGCGCGCCAGGTTGCGTTGTGGCGGGCGGTCCAGGATGGTGCGGCCTGCGTGATGGGTTCGGCCACTCCCTCGGTGGAAGCCTGGCATCTGATGCAGACGGGGCGGCTAAAAAAACTGGTTCTCACCCGCCGCCTTGCAGGGGGAGCCTTGCCCTCGATTCGGACCATCAATATCCGGGGGGCGTCGGGGCTGATATCGCCTCCTCTGAAAGAAGCCCTGCTGGAGACCCACCGCCAGGAGGGGCAAAGCATCCTCTTTCTCAATCGGCGGGGATTTGCCGCTGCTTTCCAGTGCCGATCCTGTGGCCACCACGCCGAATGCCCGCGCTGTTCTGTTCCCATGACGTATCACAAGGGACAAAATCGTCTGGTTTGTCATTACTGCGGGCACCGGGGACATCCCGAGCAGGTCTGCTCCCAGTGCGGATCTCTCGATGTGGGATATACCGTTTTTGGTACCGAGCGAATCGAGGAGGATATCTCCCGGGAGTTGCCTGAGCTCTCCGTGGCGAGGCTCGATACCGATACTACTCGTCCCAAGGGGTATCTTCAGGACGTGCTGGAGCGGTTTGCCCGGGGCGAGATAAACGTTCTTCTGGGAACGCAGATGGTCGCCAAGGGATTGAACTTCCCCGGTGTTCGTACGGTGGGGATTATTATGGCCGACACAGGACTGAATCTTCCCGATTTTCGTGCAGCCGAACGGACCTTTGCCCTGATCGTTCAGGTGGCGGGTCGGGCGGGGCGCTTCCGGGACGACGGGCAGGTGCTGGTGCAAACCGTGCGGCCCGAGCACGATGCGATCAGTCGTGCTGCAGCCATGGAGGTGGAGGAGTTCTACCGGGGGGAGCTGGAGGTTCGCAAGGCCCTGCTCTTTCCTCCCTTTTCCCGTTTGATCCGGCTGGTTCTGCGTTCCTCCCGTCGTAATGCCGCTGAAGAGGCTTCGGAAGAGGTGGGTCGTCTGGCCCGGGAGGCAGCCCGGAACCTGCCCCGGGACCGTGGCGTTGATGTTTTAGGCCCCGCCCCGGCGGCGCTGGAACGGATAAAAAATAACTGGCGCTACCAGATTATCCTCCGGGGGGAGGGTTTGGGAGAACTTCATTGGGTGTGCCGCCGTGCTGTGGGGAAGGCAGGGAAAATGAAGCAGGTCTATTTGGAAGTGGATGTAGACCCGGTCAACCTCTTGTAGGTAGACTGGGGGGGTGATTTCACTTGTTTATCATCCGGACGAACGGCTTGTAACGCCGGCAGAACCTCTGGCGGAGATCACCGCTGCTACGGCGGAGCTTGCCACGGCGATGGTTCAGACTATGGTGCGCGCAAACGGAATTGGCCTGGCTGGCCCCCAGGTGGGCAGGATGGAGCGGCTTTTTGTGGTGGGGCTTCCCGATGAACCGCCCCGGGTGTTCATCAATCCCCGCATAACGGCTCGCTCTCCCGACGAAGAAAAATACGAGGAGGGGTGTTTGAGCATCCCTGGAGTGTACGCTAACGTCCTCCGTCCCCGTGCGATAGCCATTGATGCCTGGGATGCCCAGGGAAACCCCTTTTCGCTGGAAGCGGAGGGGTTGCTGGCTCGGGTAATCCTCCACGAGTACGACCACCTGGAGGGGGTCCTCTTTGTGGACTACCTGCCGCAACGGCGACGGGACCGGCTGCTGCGAAGCTATCGCAAGCCGGAATCATCGGAGGTCTAGGAAATGCGCCTTCTCTTTGCCGGGACCCCCGACATCGCGTTACCCACTCTGAGGACTCTGGAAAAGACGCGCCACGAGATTGTCGGTGTACTTACTGCCCCTGATGCTCCGGCGGGACGGCGCCGGGTCTTGACCCCTCCACCGGTGAAGGTCTGGGCGGAGGATAAAAATACCCCCGTGATCCAGCCGGAGCGCCTGGGGGCTGCTGCCCGCCAGGAAGTGGCCGCCTTGAAGCCCGAGCTTCTGGTGGTTGTGGCCTACGGGAAAATTTTCGGGCCCCGTTTTCTCGAGCTTTTTCCACAGGGAGGGATCAATATGCATCCTTCCCTGTTGCCGCGCCACCGTGGGCCCAGCCCCATTCCTGCGGCTCTTCTGGCAGGAGACCAAATCACAGGGGTAACGGTGCAGTACCTTGCCCTGGAGATGGACGCCGGGGATATCTTGGAACAGCGGGAAGTTCCTCTCTCCAGTCGGGCCACAGCCGTGGAGTTGTACCACGAACTGGGCGTTCTGGGTGGTGAGGCCGTTGCGTCGGTGGTAGAGCATATTGCCCGGGGAACCGCTCGGCCGCGTCGGCAGGTTGCGGAAGACGCCACCTGGTGCCATCTGATTCGCAAGGGAGAGGGAGACCTCACCTGGCAGGAATCAGCCGTGGTGATTGACCGGATGGTTCGGGCCTATACTCCCTGGCCGGGGGTTCGCTGCCGTTGGGGCGAGACGCCGTTGCAGCTTCTTGAGACAGAGCCGCTCCCGGAGCATTCCTCTTGTGAAATCCCGATCCATCGTCAGGGTGTCTCCGGACCGAGCAGGGAGGCTGCTCCCGGAACTGTCCTCGGTGTAGACAACGGCAAGGGAATTCTGATACAAACCGTAGACGGTATTCTGGCGGTTCGTCGGCTGAAATTGCAGGCCAGGAAAGAGGCGGACTACCGCTCCTTTCTGAACGGCAACTCTTCTATTATTGGCAGCGTTTTGAATGTTGGCAGCGTTGTGAAACAGGCGTAAAATCATGAAATTATTTACGGGACTCAGAAAAAGCATCCGCGACGAGAACCTTCCTCCGGAACGAAGGGTTTTTCGCACCACCGTTTGGGCCTTTATTGGAATGTTCACCATTCTGGTGCTGGCGTCTCTAACGGCCTTTCTTGTGGCTCTTCGAGGGCCCGAAGAGACGGTGGTTCCCGATATGGCGGGGCAGGAGTTGCCCCAGGCTTTGATCCAGCTCCAGGAGCGGGGTCTCCATTCCTACGTACAGCTTCGTTACCATTCGGATCCCGGTCTGAAAGGGCGTGTGATCTCCCATGCTCCCGCTCCTGGGTCGGTGGTTCGGGCGGGTCGCCGGATCACGCTCCTGATCAGTCAGGGGGCGATCATCGAAGATATAGGGGATTATCGGGGAATGCAGCTTGCTGATGTACGGGAGGAGATCCAGGGGCTGGGATCCGGAGGCACCCGTGTTCTGACTGTGGGGAACGTATCCAACGTCTTTGACGATGCCTCCCCGGGAACGGTGATCGCCCAGACGCCGGAGCCGGGAACGCGCATCTCGGGGTCGACCACGCTGGATCTGGTGGTGAGTCGGGGGCCTGATATCGAGACCTTCTCGCTGCCCACCTATCTGGGGATGGACTGGAACGATGCGCTTCAGGTTCTGGCCCGAGACGGTGTCCCGTTTGTCTTTCAGCTTGAACAGGAACCCACGTCGGGGCGAGCCGCTGTGGTGGTGAGCCAGTCTCCCGATCCGGGAACAGAGATAGAGGCGGGGACTCCCGTCTCCCTGCGTATCCGGAATCAGCCGAATCCACGCTCGGGCCGACGCTTTGGTATTTTTGATCGTACCCTGCCTCGCTATGCCGTGGCGGTAGAACTCAGTGCTGTGGCTGTTGGGCCCGGTGGGGAGACCACCACCCTTTTCACCATGAATCATCCCGGGGGCCGTGTAGCGTTTCCGTACGAGCTGGAAATCGGTTCGACGATCATACTCTACCGCTTCGACACCGAAGTGATCCGCTACCCCGTCATGAAGGCCCAGGACCAGGACTAGCCCCCGGACCAGGAATCTGAACGGACCAGTAAATCAGGAGGAGACTGTGTATAAACCGGTGGACCCGAAGGTAAACTTTCCTCAAATGGAGGAAGGAGTTCTCTCCTTTTGGAAAGAACACGCAATTTTTGAAAAATCTATGGAACAACGCGAGGGGGCTCCCCAGTTTGTCTTTTACGATGGCCCCCCCTTTGCCACCGGATTGCCTCATTTCGGCCATCTTGTTCCTGGCACGATCAAGGACATTATTCCCCGTTATCAGACGATGGCGGGAAAGCGGGTTGAGCGCCGTTTCGGGTGGGACTGTCACGGTCTGCCCGTAGAGTACGAGATGGAGAAGGAACTGGGTATTTCCGGTGCCGGCCAGATCGAAGAGTACGGTGTGGCCCGGTTTAACGAGGCTTGCCGGGGGATCGTTCTCCGCTATACCGCCGAATGGGAGCGAATCGTTACGCGTATGGGCCGCTGGGTGGACTTCGAGAACGATTACAAGACCATGGAGCCGGAATACATGGAGACGATCTGGTGGGTCTTCAAGCGGCTCTGGGAAAAGGGGCTGATCTACGAAGGTCACTACATTCTCCCCTACAGCCCTGCCCTGGCAACGCCCCTTTCCAACTTCGAGGTTAATCTGGGGGGCTACCAGGAGGTCGACGACCCGGCTATAACGGTTCGCTTTGAGCTTGAAGACGAGCCGGGTGTCTATATTCTTGCCTGGACCACGACACCCTGGACCCTTCCCAGCAACCTTGGGCTCGCTGCGGGAGAGGACATCACCTATGTGCGCGTCAAGGATGGTGAAGACACCTATATTCTGGCCGAGGAACGTCTGGGACATTATTACCGCGAGGGTGATTCCTTCCAGATCGAAGAGAAGCTTTCCGGTAAGGATCTGGCAGGTCGGTCCTATCGCCCTCTTTTTCCCTACTTTGAGGATCTGGCCCAGGAGGGCGCCTTTCGGGTGCATCTGGGAGATTTCGTTACCACCGAGGACGGTACGGGGATCGTTCATATCGCTCCCGGGTTTGGTGAGGATGACTATAACCTCCTGAAAGACACAGGGCTGCCCGTGGTGGTGCCGATCGACGCTGAAGCCCATTTCACCTCGCAGGTTCCCGATTTTGAGGGCCTTCAGGTCAAGGAAGCCGATAAGCCGATCATTCAGTATCTGAAAGACCGGGGCTCTCTGGTGAAGCGTGAGACCTATCGCCACTCCTACCCCTTTTGTTACCGCACAAAGAAACCCCTGATCTACCGGGCTGTCAGCTCCTGGTTTGTGGATATCGAAAAGATCAAGGCGAAAATGATCGCCTCCAACGATAGGGTCCACTGGGTTCCGGAGCATCTGCGCAAGGGGCGCTTTGGCAAATGGCTCGAGGGAGCCCGGGACTGGGCGATCAGCCGAAACCGCTACTGGGGAAATCCCATTCCCGCCTGGCGGTGTGATGTCACAGGGCACATCGAAGTGATCGGTTCCCGGGAAGAGTTGCACGCCAAAAGCGGCGTCTGGGTAGATGATCTCCACAAGCACCACGTAGACCAGATCACCTGGCCCGGTCCGGGGGGAGAGGGAACCATGCGACGGGTTCCCGAGGTGCTCGATTGCTGGTTCGAGTCGGGGGCGATGCCCTATGCCCAGAATCACTATCCCTTTGAGAACAAAGCCCTCTTTGAGCAGAACTTCCCTGCAGATTTTATCTGCGAAGGCCTCGATCAAACCCGGGGATGGTTTTATACCCTTACGGTTCTGGCGGCGGCGCTCTTCGATTCTCCGGCTTTTCAGAATGTGGTAGTGAACGGGCTGGTCCTGGCTGCCGACGGCAAGAAGATGTCCAAAAGCGAGCGCAATTACAGCGATCCCCAGGAGATCATCGACCAGTTTGGCGCCGATGCCCTGAGACTCTTCCTCATGAATTCTGCCGTTATCAGGGCCGAGGATCTCAAGTACAGCGATGAAGGAGTGCGGGAAGTCCTGAAAACGGTAATCATCCCTCTCTGGAACGCCTACAGCTTCTTTGTTACCTACGCCAACATCGACGGTGTGACCCCTTCGGCCCCGCCAGCCTCGCCCGACAATCCCCTGGACCGGTGGATCCTGTCGGAGGTGGAGCGCCTGGTAGAGACTGTTCGTAACCACCTCGACAGGTATGAGTTGCAAAGGGCAATCGATCCTGTCGTAACGTTTATCGATAGCCTCAATAACTGGTACATCCGCCGTTCCCGGCGGCGTTTCTGGAAGAGCGAGAACGACGCCGACAAGAACCAGGCCTACGGAACGCTCTGTCATGTCCTGAAGACCCTTGCTCTCACGGCGGCGCCGATCATCCCCTTTATCACCGAGGAGATATACCAGAATCTGCGAACCTCGGAGGATCCCCTGTCGGTACACCTCTGCGATTATCCCAGTCCCGACGCAGCGCGCCGGGATACAGATCTGGAGCGAAAGATGGAGGTCACCCGTCAGGCCGTGAGTCTGGGGCGGGCGATCAGGACCATGCACAATCTGAAGATCCGCCAGCCTCTGGCCGCGATCCATCTGGTCACCCGGGATACCGATGCCCGCCGGGTTCTTCGGGAGATGGAAGATATCATCCGGGAAGAGCTGAACGTAAAGGATGTGATTTTCCGGGAAAACGAGGAAGAGCTTGTTGAATATAGTGCCAAGGCAAACTTCCGGGAATTGGGGCCCCGCCTGGGCAAAGGCATGCGGAGTGCCGCCCAGGTAATTCAGGAGCTCAAGGCCCGGGAGATCCAGCAGCTCCTGGAGGGAAGCACCCTGAACATCGAGGTCGAGGGTGAAGCGGTGGATATAACCATCGATTCTGTCCTGGTGCAACGGCAGGAGAAAGAAAACCTGAAAGTTCTCAACGAGGGGCTCCTCACGGTCGCGCTGGATCCGGAAATTACCCGGGAACTGCGGCAGGAGGGGCTTGTACGGGATCTGATTCGGGCGGTCCAGAACGTCCGCAAGGATCAGGGCCTTGCTGTGACGGACCGGATCGTCCTGAGTCTTGAGGGGCCTGAGGAGCTGCAGGACGCGGTCAGTTCTTTCGAAGACTATCTGGCGGGAGAGGTTCTGGCCGAGCAGATTCAGTGGGCTGCGGCGACCGATGCCGCAGAGATTGCCCTTGGCGAACTTACGGGCCGGATCTCTGTTGTGTCTGCCTAGGAACCTCCTCCGGGGCGGCCGGGCGCGGGGAGGGCTTCTCCTCCTCGTTTTCCTTGTGGGGGCGGGGTGTGCCTCCCTTCCGACCCCTCCCGAGATTCCCCAGGAGGCTGGCCTCGAGGATGGACTAAAGGATCGCCTGGGCGATGAGCTGGGGCCTTTTCTCTTTCGTTCCCTCGCCGTGGGAGCTCCTTTCCTCGACGAACTTCGTCCCCAGTTCTTTTTTGCCGTAGATCTCCGGGAGGAACCCTCAATAATGGATGAGCTCCTCCAATTGGGGGTTGTGGAACAGATTGTTGCTGACAGGGCGCACCTGCTCCTGGGAGCTTTCGAGGAAGGCAAGGCCCCCCGCTTCTGGGTGGAGGGGAATTTCCCCCGCTTCAGGACGCCCTGGGGGCTTTTCTTTTCCGGTTGGCGCCGCCTGGGGCCGGGGCACTGGCGGGATGTCCAGGGAACCGAGGTTATTCGCTACCGCCAGGGCCTTCTGGAGATATCCTATCCTGCTCTGGAATCTCCCAAAGCTGATCTGGAAGCTGATTTGAAAGCTGATCTGAAAGATCTGTCGAAAGAACCTCTTCTGGAGGATCATCTCCGGCACATCCATCAGAGGCCTACGGGCTTTTTTGTCATGGTCAGCCCCTCTCTCTTTGAGACTTCTGCCCAGGGATCAGGAACCTCCCGGCTTGACGCGCTGAACCCCGAGACGCTGGTGCTCCAGCTCCGCGGCGGAGGGGATGCTGAAATGGAGTTGCTCTTTTCCGGCGAACGCCAGGCTCGGGTCGTGCTGGTAAGCCTTCGCCTTGGTTCACGGCAAGTGCTGCCCCTTCTGCACCTCGAGGCCGGGCCGGATTTTGCTATCGAGCGTCAGGAAAAATCCGTGTATCTGCGGAACGTACTGCTCACCGACGAGAGCGTGCGTCTCCTGGTGCAGAGAATCATTCAACCTCAGGAGGAAGATCGGTGAGTGTTGTTATCGTTGATTACGACGCAGGAAACTTGCGGAGCGTGGAATCGGCCTTTTCCTATTTACAGGAGCCCTTCCGGGTTACTCGTGAACCCGATGATGTCCGGGGAGCTGATCGCCTGGTGCTTCCGGGAGTGGGCGATGCCCGGGCCGCCATGGGTGTTCTGGAAGAGCGGGGACTGGTTTCCGCGATCAGGGAGTTTCTCGCCCGGGGAAACCCCTTTCTTGGTATCTGCCTGGGATCCCAGATTATTCTGGACCGCTCCGACGAGAGCGGTGCTTCCTGCCTGGGCATTCTTGAAGGGACAGCGACCGCCTTTGATCCTGGCCAGGGCCTCAAGATTCCTCACATGGGGTGGAACACCATCACCCCTCGGGGAGATCATCCCCTTCTGAGAGACCTTTCCCGGGAGAGTTCCTTCTATTTCGTTCATTCCTTCTTCCCGAATCCCCGCGACCCCGGCGATGTTCTTGCCTGGTGTGACTACGGGGTCTCCTTTGCTGCCGTGGTGGGTCGGGGAAATCTGGCTGCCACGCAGTTTCATCCGGAAAAGAGCGGCGAGGCCGGGTTGCGGTTGCTTCGGAACTTTCTGGGCTGGAAGCCCTGAGAGGGGCTGCCGATTTTTCCGGGGGGGGGCAGAAGAGGATGCGTAAAAAGGAGAGTGATCATGCTTCAAAAGAGAATTGTTGTTTGTCTTGATGTCCGGGATGGGCGGGTTACCAAGGGAGTTCGCTTTAAAAACAATGTAGAGATCGGTGATCCCGTTGCGCTGGCGCGGCAATACTACGAGACCGGTGCCGATGAGCTGGTCTTTTATGATATTACCGCCAGCGCTGAAGGAAGAGGGATCATGATTGAGGTGGTTCGTCAGGTAGCGGCCCAGATCTTTATCCCCTTTTCTGTCGGAGGGGGGCTTGCCAGCCTGGAGGACATGCGAGCGGTCCTGCTGGCCGGGGCGGAAAAGGTGAGCCTCAACAGCCAGGCTGTCAAAAATCCTGCGATTCTCCGTGAAGGTGCGGCGCGATTCGGACGGCAATGTATCGTTCTTGGTATGGACGCGCTTGCCGACGAGGCGATGCCCAGCGGGTATCGCGTTGTGATCAACGGCGGGCGGACACCCACGGATCTGGACGCTCTGGACTGGGCTCGTCAGGCTGTTTCCCTGGGAGCGGGTGAGATTGTCCTGAACAGCATCGATGCCGATGGGACCCGTGAGGGTTACGAGTGCCGTCTGACCGGAATGATTTCCCGGGCTGTCTCCGTTCCTGTTGTCGCCTCGGGAGGAGCGGGAAAGCCGGAGCACCTTCTGGAGGTTTTTCAGGAGGGCTCGGCCGATGCAGCTCTTGTGGCGAGCATGGTCCATTACGGCGATTATACCGTGCCCGGTATCAAGGCGTTTCTGGCAGAGCAGGGGGTGCCGGTGCGGGAAAACATCGGGTAGGTTCCGGGCTGATCTGATCCCCGCCTTCGCTCTTCGGCTCTTGCCCGATGTGCTCCAGTTCGGTATATTTCCGTATCCACTTATTGTTCCATCACTTGGGAGGTGAACAAATGCCTAGCTATGATTATCAGTGCCGAAGTTGTGGCCACACCTTCGAGACCTTTCAGTCCATGGCAGCCGATGCGCTGGTTGATTGCCCCTCCTGCGAGAAGCCCGAGTTACGACGAATCATAACGGGGGGAGCCGGAGTCATCTTCAAGGGAAGCGGCTTTTATGTGAACGATAGCAAAGCAAAAGGAAGCGGAAGTGCCAGCGAAGGGAAGGCAGGGAAGGCTGCGCCTGCGGAGGCACCAAAGAAATCGGAGCAAACCAGGAAGGCCGAGAAAACCGCCGCAACCTGATTGCCTATGCAAAAGACTATATATTGATTTATTTTCCCTTCTCCGGTAGACTGTATTCATGAGTACCTATTCAACGAGTGGAACGGCGGGGTGCTGTTCCGACGAGTCCGTTGACCTCTGCGCCGAAAAGCTCAAGGTCTGCGGCCACCCCATGCGGTTGCGCCTCCTGTGCCGGATAGCCCGGGGGGAGGAGGCGTGTGTATCCGAGCTGTGGACCTGTCTGGGCCAGCCCCAGCCGGTGGTCTCGCAGCATCTGGTAGCGCTGAAACAAAAGGGTGTTGTAGAGAGCGAAGTTCGCGGAAACCGCCGCGTCTACCGAATCATCGACCCCTTTATCGAAAATCTGATCTTTGCTCTTCAGGCAGGGATTATCGCACCCGACAGGGCACCGGGAGATTGGACCTCAGACCGGACCCCGCAGGAGCCCCCGGAAGATCCCGAGAACGCCCGGGAGTCCCGGAACACCACCCCGGTAGAAGAGGCTCTGACAAAAACCTGCTGCTGATACCCCTCGGCCTGACGCAGAGGGGCCTCGTCGTATACAATAGGCCACATGAATATTGCTCAGCTGGAACTGGGAGGAGCCTCTTCCCGGGTTTCTCTTGTGAAGCCTGAAGAGGCTCTTGTGTGTGATTCCCCCAGGGGTGATTCCGGGGGCTTCGAGGCTGTTATTGTCGATGAAAATACCGCCAGGCTCCTTCCGAAGGAAGGCCTCCCGGGCATTCCCTCCTCTCATCTTGTGGTCCCCGCCGGGGAAGCCTGCAAGGATATGGCCGTCTTGAACTATCTTCTCCAGGAGTTCGCCCGTCTGGGATTGCGTCGCGACAGCGCCATCGCTGCCCTGGGTGGGGGAGCTGTCACGGATCTTGCCGCCTTCGCGGCGAGCATCTATTTGCGGGGAATCGAGGTGGTGCTGGTTCCCTCATCGCTCCTGGCCATGGTCGATGCAGCGATCGGCGGCAAAACCGGGATCGATCTGGAAGGATACAAAAATATGGTGGGCACCTTTTACCCGGCTCGGGAAGTGCGCCTTGTCCCGGAGCTTCTGCAGACCCTGAGCGAGAGGGAATACCGCAGCGGTCTGGCCGAGGTGATCAAGGCGGCCTTGCTGGATGATCCGGAACTTCTGAAGATTCTTGAAAATGAGGCTCCGGCGGTGTGCGGGCGGGATCCGTCCCTGCTCCCGGAGCTGATCCGTCGGGCGGTCCTGGTAAAGTGCCGGGTGGTGGCCGAGGATTTCACCGAGCAGGGTCGCCGCGCTCACCTGAATCTGGGCCACACCTTTGGACACGCTCTGGAGGCGTGCCTTGGTCTTGGGGTCTGGACCCACGGAGAGGCCGTGGCCTGGGGAATCGCTCGTGCCATGGACCTGGGGCGGGCCGAGGGACTGACGGATCCAGCCTGGGCTGAACGGGTGGAGGCGATTCTGGACCGCTACGGGTATCCCTGGAGAGAGCGTCCTGCCAGGGCAGAAAATATCACAGATGCCATGGCCCAGGACAAGAAACGCCGCCACGATGGGGTATACTTTATCGTGCAGACCGGCCCCTTCGCAACGGTGCAGCACCCTGTGCCGCTGGAGCGGGTTCGGTCCCTCCTGGAATAGCCTCCGGATGAAAACTGGTTCAGGGGCCTGGGTATACGGCCCCTGCCACAGACTATCAGGGAGCGGCAATTTCTTCAGGAATATCTTCACACCAAGGAAAGGTGAAACGACGATGAGAACAAACCGAAAGGTGCTGGTGCAGCTGCTGTCTGCAACTATCCTTATGGCAGGGGGCTGGATCTTTCCGGTTGCGGCCCAGGAAGAGCTTCTGCGGGCCTCGGGAGAAATTCTCCGGGGATCTATCCTGGAAGACGCTCGCAACGTTTACCGGGTTCGGGTTGAAGAGGGTGCGCTGATCGAGGTGATCGCCGCCAGTACCGAGGTAGATACCTGGATCGATGCAGAATTGCCCAACGGCACTTCCCTGAGTAACGATGATTACGATGGACTGAACGCGGGATTTCTGCGGGTCATGCCCTCGTCGGGACAGCTGGTTCTCAGGGTCTCTGCGGCCTTCCGTGACCGGGAGGGGCGATACACGCTGACTGTGACGTCCCGGCGTCCTCCCCGGGAGATCGCAGCAGGAGAGGTCCGGCGGGGTGCTCTGGAAAAAGGAGAGGGCGGGGGTGACCGCTGGTCCAGCCTCTACCAGGTGAGGGGAAGGGCCGGTGACGAGATGACCATCGATCTCCGTTCCGATGATTTTGACGCCTTCCTGGAGGTCATCGATCAGGAGGGGCGCAGCTTCTACGACGATGATGGCGGCGAGGGGCTGGACAGTCGCCTGGTATACCGGTTTCAGGATGACGGGACGCTCCTGGTAATAGCCACCAGCGTGGGCGGGAGCCGGGCCGGTTCCTACGAGCTGGAGATATCCTCCCAACGCAGGACCCTGGTAGCGCGCTACGATGGAACCTTGCGTCAGGGCGGGCGCCGGGCCTACGATGGACGTCTCTACAGCGTCTACGAGTATGAGGGGCGCCCGGGGCAATCGGTTCGTATTGCTCTTGACTCCGATGACTTTGACCCCGTGCTCTACGTGAGTGACCCCGACGGGCGTCCCCTGGCGATGGACGACGACGGAGGCGGCGATGGAAACAGCTTGCTGGACATTGTCCTGCCCTCATCGGGAATGTACCGCCTCTTCGTGACCTCCTTCTACGAAGCTTATGGCGATTATCGGCTGACGATCTACGAATAGATCCCCGGGAAACCGGGCAGGGTCGGCCTCAGACCTGCTCCAGAATCTGCGAGAGCCGGCGGTAGAGGGCGCTCACCTTTTCGATCTGGCCCGGGGGACAACTTGCCTCCTGGAGCTCGTCGATGAGTTGCTCCAGGCTGGCCAGGCTCTCGGCTACGGCGTTCAGAAAGCCCCGGTTGGGCTTGAACCAGTAATGGCTGTCCCGGGAACAGTAGAGCGCGATGAACCCCAGCTGGTGGTGAGACCGCTTCACCGGCGCCAGAGCAAGGATGTTTTCCAGGAAGCGCAGAAGCTCCGGCGCTTTTTCGGGCATCTCCAGGGCGTCTTTACCGGGCCAGGAGGCGCATATCTTCGGCGACGCCGGCAGATAGGGCGCTATTCGCAGGAGGGTCGAGAGCTTGAGCCCCTCCAGGAGGGAATGCTTGCCCAGCTCCACCCGCACGCGAACAGCGCCGGTGGAGCTTTCCCGGGGGATCGTCTCTCCTTTGCGGCCCAGGGCGGTGAGGGTATCGTAGGGAATGCAGGCTATTTTCTTCTTGCCCTTGTAGGGTTTCAGAGGAATCGTGTGTTCGCCAAGCTGAATCTGCCAGGTGGTATCCCGCCGGGAGGCGCTGCGTTTCTCCCCGGGATGGTTTTCATCGGACCGTGCCTTCTTCTTGCCTCCCCCGGCTATCTCTGTACAGAGTCCCCGGTACAGATCTTCCGAGATCTTCCGGACCCATTCCTTTCTCAGGGGCGAGACGCTGCGTGCATAGGTTTTGCTGGTGCGTACGATCTCGCCTGCCACGATAAAAGGAGGGGATTCCCGGAAGAGTCCTGACCCCGGGTGAATCTGGATTCGCTCCGCCGTCAGGCTCTGGTACACGCCGCGGCCGGTGTGGATACAGACAAACTGGATAAGACCCCGGCCGATTGCCGTGAGATAATCCGACCTCGGCCCCCCGGCGAGAACCGGGATGTCCATGTCCGAGACGATCTCCTTGAGTTGCTTTTGCACGTTGACGATCTCTGCCATGGTGCGGGGGTCCAGGTAGCGGCTCTGGCAGAAGGCTGTAGGGTTTCGGGCATCCTGGTATCCGGCGAAAAGGCGCAGGTAGCTCACAAAATCTCCCAGCTCGTCGCGGTACCGGTGGTGGGCCTGGCGGGCTTCTACTTCCTCTCCCGGGGGCAGAATGAAGGGCGTGGCCGAGGTGAGAAAGGCCACAGCCGTGATCACCTCCTCCAGAACCTGGGGGAAGCGGTTGATTGCTTCCAGAATGATCCGGGAGTGGCGCGGCAGGAGGGGAAAGACAGCCATCATTCGGCCTGTGGTGGTGAGTTCCCTTGTGTCATCGATGGCATCGAGCAGGCGGAGCGTCTCGACCGCTCCCAGGATGTTTCCCCTGCCCGGAGAGGAGATAAAATCGAAGTTCTCGAAATCCCTGATTCCCAGCTCGGCCATCCTCAGGACAACCTCGGAAAGGTCGGTCCGGTATATTTCGTCTTCCGGGAAAAGAGGCCGGTTCTCGTAATCCTGTTTGCTATAGAGGCGGTAGCACCGCCCCGGCTGGGTTCTTCCGGCCCTGCCTTTGCGCTGATCGGCTCCCGCCCGGGCGATGGGGCCTTCGATAAGCGCCGAGGTATAGGTTCGGGGGTTGTAGTGGTTTGTCTTGGCCAGGCCACTATCGATAACCAGGGTAACCCCGTTGATGGTGATGCTGGTTTCGGCGATATTTGTCGCCACCACCACCTTGGTTTTTCCTTCGGGGGGCGGCGGGAAGACTGCATCCTGTTCCTCCTTGGAGAGGCGCCCGTAGAGAGGAAGGATCTGGAGATTTCCGTGAAAGGGTTGAGAGTAGAGGCGGGTGATGCAGTCCTTGATCATCTGCTCTCCCGGCAGGAAGATCAGAAAATCGCCCGGAGTTTCTTCCTCTTCCATAACTCGGGCGACGATGTCCGTTATCTGGTTCAATCGGGCGTCGTAGGAGGCCTCCCGGAGGGATCGGGGTTCTTCGCGGTCTTCCCGGAATGATCGCTCCTGATGAAGGTTTGCCCGGAGCGCCGGACCCAGAGGGTCATCGTAGATTACCTGAACGGGGTACATGGGTGTGTCGATTGAGACCACCGGGCAGGAATCGAAATACTCGCTGAAAACGGTGGTATTGATCGTGGCCGACGAAACAATGACACGAAGATCTTCCCGCAGGGTCAGGGCGCGCTTGAGGAGGCCCAGGACAAAGTCGATATTGAGGCTTCGCTCGTGGGCCTCGTCCACCATGATGACGCTGTATTCAGAAAGATGCTGATCAGCTTTGATCTCCTGCAGGAGAATCCCGTCGGTCATAATCTTGATTCGCGTCTCGGGGGTGGTGTGATCGTCGAAGCGCATCTTGTAGCCCACCAGGCCGGGCATGGGGCTCTCCAGCTGGCGGGCGACAAAGGCGCTCACCGAAACAGCCGCTATTCGCCGGGGCTGGGTGATGCCGATGACGCCCTGCGCTGCGTACCCTGCCTCGTGGAGGATTATCGGCAACTGGGTGGTTTTGCCGCTCCCCGTGGGGCTCTCCACGACCACAACCCGGTGGTCCTGGAGAGCCTTCAGGATGCGTTCCCGCTGCTGGTAAACAGGAAGATCTGTGGATTTCATTACGTCAGGAGCCTTTGTATTGTCTCCAGTGCGGTCTTTTCGGTAAGGTCCTGGTGATTCTCCCGGGTGGCCAGGACGCGCAGGTTCACCGTTCCTTCCTGATATTCCCGGGGGCCGCAGACAAGGGCCAGGGGGATTGCCCTGCGCTCGGCAAAGGCGAACTGACGTCCAAGTTTTTGCGCCTCGGGGAAGACTTCGCACCGGATGCCTGCGGCGCGCAGGCGCTGGCCCAAGGCGTGGTAGTGACCCGTCAGGGCGGTGTCTTGCATGGTAATCAGCACGTCCGCTGCTGCGGCGTCACCAGGAAGTTGACCCAGCTCCTCGAGTCCTGCAATGAGCCTGTCCAGGCCGATTGAGGCGCCCACGCCGGGCATGGATTCCTTGCTGTAGAGCGAGACCAGGTCGTCGTAGCGGCCGCCGGAGCAGACCGAGCCGATCCCTTCGGCTCCCTTCAGAAAGGTCTCAAAGACTACGCCTGTGTAGTAGTCGAGCCCCCGGGTGATCGAAGAATCCAGTACCACTGTCCCCGGGGGGACCAGTGTCTCCAGGGCTTCTCCGATCTCTCGCAGGGTTTGGCTTTCGGGGCATGGCCCTCCTGCGAGGGATTCCAGAGTTGAGAGAATCTCCTGAAACGTTCCTGATGCTCCGATAAAGGCCAGGGTTTTCTCGGCTACCTCGGCCGACGTCAGGGAGGTCAGGGTTTGCCGTGTTTCGTCGGCTCCTACTTTGCGGAGTTTGTCCACGGTGCGGAGAATTTCCACGCTCTTGTTTTCCACATCATGAGCCTGAAGAAAGCGGTTGAAGATTCCCCGGTGCGAGATATGAACTGTCACGCCCGGTATTTTGAGGGCCCTGAAGGCCGCGGTGATCATGAGAATTATCTCCAGATCGGCCGAGACGCTGCTGGTTCCGACGATGTCAAAGTCGCACTGGGTGAACTCCCGGTAGCGGCCTCGCTGGGTGTTCTCGCCACGAAAGACTTTGTTGATATGAAACCGCTTGAAGGGAAGGGTCAGTTCATTGCGGTGCATCGCCATGTAGCGGGCAAAGGGAACGGTCAGATCGAAGCGAAGCGCCACATCGCGTCCCCCGTGATCGTTGAATCGATAGACCTGTTTGTCTGTCTCGCCCCCGCCCTTGCCCAGAAGCACCTCGGCGTATTCCAGCAGGGGAGTATCGATGGGGACAAAGCCAAAGGAGCGAAAGGTGTCCTCCAGGATGCGTACCAGTTCTTTCCGGCGGATTTCGGCGGGAGGAAGAAAATCCCGGAAACCCTTCAAAATTCTCGGTGTAATCTCCATAGTGAGGTTAGTATAGCTGATGCAGGCGATTCAGTAACCCCATTTCTGCGGGCAGTGCTGCCTGCAGTGACAGTCGCGGCAAAGGCGTGGTACAGTCTTGGGGATTATGAACATGGAAGCCTTTATTCTCGGTTGCGGCGGTATGATGCCCTTGCCGAATCGGCATCTCACCTCGGTGCTTCTGCGTCGCGAGGGAGAGGTCTTTCTCTTTGATTGTGGCGAAGGTACGCAGGTGAGCTTGCGTGCCTTGAACCTGAAATGGAAAAAGATCAGCGCCATCTTTATTTCTCATACCCACGCTGATCACATAACGGGGCTTCCCGGCATGCTCATGCTTTCAAGCCAGGTCGATCGGCAGGACCCCCTCTTTCTCATCGGCCCGCCCCGCCTGGCCGAGTACGTCGAGGCAAACCGGCGGGCTCTTGAGATGCACATCAACTATGAAATCCGGGTTCAGGAGATCCAGGATCCCTCCCTCCCCCAGGATGTGTTTTTCGGCGAGGGCTACCGGGTCCGGGCGTTTCCGCTCAAACATTCCCGGGTCTGCGTGGGCTACAGCTTCATCGAGGATGTCCGGCCGGGAGTGTTTCACCCCGAGCGGGCCGAGGCGGCCCAGGTTCCCCGGGGTGCTCTCTGGGCACAGCTTCAGCGGGGCGAGGCCGTGCAGAACGCCGTCGGTGAGGTTGTTACGGCTGATATGGTGCTGGGGCCGCCCCGAAGAGGCCGGAAGTTTACCTTCATGACCGATACGCTTCCTGTGGCTTCGGCGATGCCTCACATAGCCGGTTCAGATCTTCTGATAAGCGAAGGAATGTTCGACGAGGCAAACCGGGAGAGCGCCATGGCAAAGAAGCACATGACCGCCGCCGATGCAGCCCGTCTGGCTCGGGGAGCCGGGGGAATAAAACAGATGGGGCTCATTCACTACAGCCCCCGCTTTACCTATGGGGAACTGAAGGTCCTCCAGAGGGAAGCCCGGGAGATCTTTCCCGAGACCTTTCTTACGAGGGATCACATGACTATCAAGATTCCCCAGGACGATGGGGTTCTTGATGACTCGAAGGTCTCCGACTCTTCTGCTTCCCGGGATGTTCCCGATTCTCAAGATCTATGAGGTAATCCCGGTATTTTTGCGGGTCCGGTTGAAAGCCTATGATCCTGCCCGATGTGCTCTTGCTGCGCCGCAGTGCTTCGGCACATTCTGCCAGGAGGCGATCGGCCTGGACAAACCGCACCGCACGGGAGGATGCCCCGCAGGAGAAGTCTGCCGTAGAGCGGTTCCAACCGAGCCGCTCTCCCCAGTAGTAGCGCTGAAACCGCTCCACCATAGCCAGGGCGTCGGCCAGGGTTGTGTTGGGAATCAGGACGGCAGCGCCGTGTAATTCGTATTCAAAGCACAGATCGGGCAGCGAGAAGAAGGAGAGTACCGCCCGGGCGTTCTCCCGGTAGCTTTGATCGCCCCGGGTTCCTTGCGTGAACTCAAAGAGGACCACCGTAAGATCCTCCTCGGAGAATCCTGCCCGCTCCAGTTCCGAGGCCAGGCGCTCTTCCAGCAGGGGGCCGGGCTGAAGGCCTGAAGAAAGACCCTCCGATGGTGTTGTCTCCGGGGTCGGGGACTCCCGTGGTGGCGTGGTGTCGCGTGGCGCGGCAGGATCTGCCTCACGAGAGGGGGCTCCTGCGGAGCTCCTGGCGGCTTTCTTTTGCCGCCGCCCCTGGAGAAACACCCCGAGAGTCACCGAGGCAGTACAGGCCAGAATGACCAGTGATGCCTTCAGGGCCCGTTTCAGGATGGGATAGAGGTCCTTCCGAAAGAGCAGGGGGTATGTAGCGGTGATGATCCGCCCGGGCCCCTGGGGCATGGCAAAACTTCGGGAGTACCGGCGATAGTCCCGAAGGGACGATTCAGCCTGGGGTGGCCCGCTTGGGGATTCGCCAAAGTAGGTGCTTCCGGCGGCCCAGAGATAATCCAGTTGCGCGTCTTGAAGGATGATGCGTATCTCGCCGGGGACTCCTCCGCGATGGAATCCTTCCTCGCTGGAGGTGGAGGCAAGATGTTCCGAGAAGAGCCGGGCAGCTTCGGGAAGATTCTGGCTTTGCCAGAGCGATGCCGCCTCAAGAGAGAGGGCGTCAAAGCTTTTTTGTGCCAGATCCTCGCGAGTGTTGCGGAGGTTGCGAACTTCCCATCCTGCCCATAAGGCAATTGCAAAAAAGGCGACCGCCACCGCTGTAGCGTAGCCGTAGAGGAGAACTCTGTGCCAAGAGCTGTTTTTCATCTCATTAATGAGTATCGGTTACTTTCTTCCAAAATAAAACCCCTTATCTTTTCCAGTTCTTCGACGATGGAGCTGCGTGACAGGGCTGGATGATCCAGCGTGGGGAAACTGTCTGGCCTGAGGTGATGTTCTTCGGGCAGGGGGCGTTGGCGGCGCAACAGAAGGGGGAGATGGGCTCTTCCGTGGTGTCCCAGGGCCTCCAGGAGGACCGGTGCAGGGATTGTCGCCTCCCGTCCCAAAGCCTGAAGTCGTTCTATTACCGTTGCCAGCTCCCGCAGGTGCAGTTTCCAGAACCGGTGGGCGGAAAATTCTTCCGGGGGAGACGGCAGCGCCGGGGAGGCGAGGGGGAGATCCCGGGAGATATTTCTGGCCCGGGCTATCCGTCCAGTGCGTGAGGCCATGGCGGGGGTAGAAAAAAAGGGGCGGTCCCGGGGCGTATGGTCCCGGGAGCGGGGGGATGGAGTCGCGGCGGGGTATACCCGGTGAGCGAAAAAGTGCTCTTCCGGAAGAAGACGGCGGGAGCTGCGATGGGCCAGGTGATAATGGTAGGTCCCTCTGCAATAGGTCTTTCCCCGGGGAAACCCGCCGTCGGATCCAGCCACCTCCACCCGGGATGCGCCAAGGAGCCGGGCCAGGAGAACGGCAGCTTCCGTGACGGACTCCGGCGGGTAGGGTAGAGGTGTTACGGAGGCTCCGGCCCGCAGGAGCAGGTGGTGCAGGGGGTGGTTTCCGCAATACCAGACGAGGTGGTCCCCGGTGGTTCTGCAGGCTGCCGCCGGGGCTGCTCCGGCATCGGCCAGGAGCCAGGTTTCTTCCGGCAGGGTCTGCCGGAGATGGAGCAGGCTCCAGGTCTGGGGGTCCAGAAGCACCACCCCGGCGGGAATGATCCCCCGTTGCAGGAGCGCCGGAAGGGCCGTGTCCGTGGCAAGGAGTTTTGTTCGTGGCAGGGAGGTCAAGGTGTCGAGCCAGGGTTCCAGGCTCGGTCCTGCCGCAAGGACAACCAGTTGTTCTCCAGCAGTGCTTCGGCGCAGGCGCTCCCAGGATGACGATGTTCCCCGGGAAGATGAGTGGAAACGGTAGCTGTTATGAAGGGTGTGGGAGAGCCAGCGTCGACTGAAGGTGCCGATCGTGAGGGTATCCTGGGCCAGAGCCTGGAGTTTCTTCTGGATTGCTGCAAGGCAGGCCCGAAAGTGGTCCCTGTTTCGGGGGTGGTCCGTCCAGGCCTGGAGGGGAATGGTCTGCAGACCATCGCGGATCGCCGGAACATGGATCATCTCCAGGGTGGTCGCCGCCTCGGCGGGATCCAGGGCAAAAAAAAGCCTGCCCGTGAGTATTTCCCGGGAGAGGTCCACCTCCTGGAGTATCCTTCTCAGCACCTGGGGGGATCGCTCCACCACCAGGATTGTCGTTCCAGAAAGCCTCTGAATACCGGCATGGGCCAGAAAGCCCCCGCCCAGGCCCAGGAGTATGAGAGTTGCCGGAGCACTGTTCCCGGCTCTGGTGTTCAGGCTGTCTGCAATTTTCTCAGCCTCCCTCATGGGGGCGTAGCGTGAGTGCAGAGCCTTTCCTCCGTCACTGTCGGTGAGTCGAAAGCTCCTGTGGCCGTCGCGGGTGGTCAGGGTGGCCAGTTCGTCCGAGGGAGATTCCTGGAGAAGCTGGGTGGCCAGTTCGGGACTGACCGTCTCCAGGGCGGCAATATTCCGCAGGAGGGTGGTCATGGAGAGAAGGCCCCGACAAGTTTCAGGAGCTTTTCCAGGGCTTCCCGGGTAGACGCCGCCGATGTTTCCCAGGAGGAGGAGCCCCGGTACCATTGAATCGTCTCGATTGGAGCCAGGTGCAACAGCAGTGAGAGGAGGCGTTCCCGCGATGATCTGTCGTGAGACCCCGGTGATTCCGGTGGTGGTTCCCGCAATTCGTCGTGCCACATCATGATTCGCTGCTGTGCCTCCTGTACCCGCTGATGAAAGGGGTGGCGTTCTTCTGAGCGCAATGAAAAAGAACCCCGGGGAGGGGTGGTCCCGGAAGGGAGAGGTCTCTCATCGGCCCAGGCTGGCGAGGGGGAGAGAAAAGAAACAGAGCCGGTTTTTCGATGGGTGTTAATCATTTCCAGCACTGGTTCCCGGTAAAGCGCCAGCGTCCGGTTTTGCCAGCCCCGGACTCCGTCCTGCCACTGGAGAGGCCTGATCTGATCAGGGGGCCCCAGTCTCTGAAAACGGAGCGTTTCCTGGGGTGCCAGGCGGTCCGATGTCAGGGCCAGGTAGCGATCGTTCCAGTGAGGTCGGGCGTGATTCAGAAGATCCCGGCTGCAAAGATCCAGCCCGGCCAGGATCAGGTGGGCTTGTGGAGCCAGAAGATTTGCCAGTGCCAGGAGAGATGCCCCCACCGTGGGCTGGTCCTGCAGGAAGGGCCAGCGAAAGGAATCGGATGCGAGCTCTTCTCCCACCCAACCGGTCCGGTAGAGAAAGGGGCCGTGGCTGTCGCTGGAGGATCTGCGGGAGGAGGCGCAGGGGCTGGCCCGGAGAGGGAGCGCCAGCACCGGGATTGATGCGCCTCCGGAAAGGTCAGAACCTGTCCGGGTGTAGCGCGATGCCCAGAACCCGCCGTCGCTATGGAGATTCACGGCGGGGGAAAAGCCGAAACTGGAAAGCCCCAGCGTGGCCGAACTTGCCGCGATAACAGGTGTCGTTTCCCGGGCCTGGTGAGGAATGAAGCGTCGGGCCTGGTCCAGGCTGGGGCCTGCGGCAGCCACCAGGAGGCTTTCCCCCTGAAAATGCAGAGAGCTGCGCCGCTTCTCCAGGAGAGTCCGGCGAAGGGCATTCGTGAGCCAGAGCCTTCCGAACGATGCAGTTGTGGCAAGCTCGGCCTGAAGTGCACGGAACACGGCCAGGACGAAGTGTTCCGTTTGCTCCATCCAGAGAGGGATCGCTGTGCGGGCTCCGGGCCAGGAGATCACCTGAATTGTTGTGACCTCCAGGGGGTGCAGGCTGTTTCGCAGGGCTTGCTCAAGATTGCCCAGGGGAATGGCCGGCATTGTTCCATCCAGGGAAACTCCCTCAGGGGAAGGCCGAAGCCCGATCACCCGGAGGGAGGGGTGACGCTTTTGCAGCTCCCGGGAAACGATGCCGGTTCCATCGCCGATAAGCACCGCCGTGCCCCGGGGGTATTCCAGAGAGACCGTGTCGATGAACCGTTGGGCCTCCCGTCGCGGATCGTAGCGGGAGTGCAGGAGGCGGCCCTCCACCAGGACGGTCTGTTCCCCGCTTCGGGTGGGAAGGTATTCAAAGTGCACGGAGCTCGGCGGGGTCCAGCAGGGTATAGGGTAGGGGCGTTTTCATGGAGACCTTGAAGAGCTGCTGCAAGGTATTGCCAATACTGTGCACCAGAAGGTCCAGGTCTACCAGGGGATGTTTGTGCCCGGCAAGAATGAAAGAGTCTTTGCCATCCCGGAAGAGACTGAAGAGATCAGCGCAGAGTACTGCGCAGGTATCAAGAAGATCTCGGGAAAGGTACTGCTCGTCCAGGTGGGGGCTTCCCTGGTGAATCCGTTCCACCAGAGGTTCCAGGGAGACACGCAGAGCTGTCAGACTGGCCTGCCTGTCTTCCTTTGAATCTCCCTTCGAAGCTTCCTGGCGCAGTCGATCCATCAGCACCGGCAGGTGTTCCCGATCAAGGACGGAAATGCCCTGGGAAGCAGCAAGTGGTCTGTGGCGGCCATCGAAGAGAAGGTACCCTGCCCGCTCCGTTACGGCCGCCAGCAGTATATCCAGGACTTCCTGGTCCAGTTGCAACAGAGGCGATTCGCAGATGACAAGGGCCGCCATGATTTCCCGATTGTACAGGAAGGGGAGCAGGGCGATGCGGTGGAAACGCTGGATATCGCTGGTGGAAAAATAGGGCCGCAGGGTTTCTCTTCCGGAGCCTTCCAGGAGGACCGCTCCGTCACGGCTACAGAGTTGCCGAAAAACCGGGGTTGGTATGCGCAGGCGAAAGCGGGTTGTTTTTCCCAGACCGGCCGTTGCCATGGGGGAGAAGGCCTGACGGGACTGCTCGGGAATCAGAATGGCCCCGCTGGCAATATGAAGATGCCGGTGAAGAAGCGAAAAAAGATGGGACGGGGTGGTTATGCCAAAATCCTGTTGAAGGTGGAGTTCTTTCAGCAACGCGCGAACTGCCATGCCCGGGTCAATCTCGCCAGAACCTGTATCGGAGATATGACTCGAAGTGTCGCTGATCCCCTGATCGGAGAAGACCTCTCCTCCCCGCATGGCCAGTGCCCTGGTCAGGGAGGAGGGGTGATCATCGTCGTGGCTTGCCAGCCGATCTACTAGACCCATGAATAACCCGCCTGGAGCGTCAGGTCTCTATTCCGAGCTCTTCGAAGAGGTGTTTGTAGACCTCAAAATGCTCGGATTGAGCGAACTCCTCGATCTTGTCGTCCGGAAGTGCTTCCAGGAGCTGATCCATATAGCTCAGGACCGAGCGCATTTCCTGCTTCAGGTCCTCCGGGAGGTCAGCGATCGAACTTCGCCGCTTGGCCGGCGCTGGCGTCTGATCCGGTTTTTGCTCCTGGAGGGGCTCTTCGTCGGACAAGTCCTGCTCCACGGCAGTGGCAAAATCCTCATAATTCTCTTCCGAGAAAGAGGTCGTGTCAGGCTGTTGGGCGGGCTCCTGGTGCTGCAGGGGCTCCTGGATTTGCGGTTCGTCCTCGGGAGGGAGCGAGAGTTCCTCGTCGTCGATCTCGAGGTCGCTTAAATCGGTAAAATCTTCCTGGGGAGCTTCCTCCGGCATCGCTTCATCCAGGACCTCATCCTGCTTCGGCGATGCTTGATCGGCCGTGGAGAAATCGGGGTCTTCTTCGTCGATTTCTATTTCGAATTCCTCATCCAGTACCAGTTCATCATCCAGAGTGAGGTCCTGGGAAAGGGTTTCGTCAGAATCGTCCTGAACCTCTTGGTCAAAAGCCGGATCGATCTCGATGCTGTTCTCCTCAATTGCGAGATCGTCTTTCTGGAGGTCGAAGTCATCCTCCAGAGTGAGGTCCTCAGCCTGATCCTGGAGAGGAGTCTCCCCGATTGCGAGATCGTCTTTCTGGAGGTCGAAGTCATCATCCAGAGTGAGGTCCTCAGCCTGATCCTGGAGAGGAGCCTCCCCGATTGCGAGATCGTCTTTCTGGAGGTCGAAGTCATCCTCCAGGGTGAGGTCCTCAGCCTGATCCTGGAGAGGAGTCTCCTCAATTGCGAGATCGTCTTTCTGGGGGTCGAAGTCATCCTCCAGGGTGAGGTCCTCAGCCTGATCCTGGAGAGGAGTCTCCCCGATTGCGAGATCGTCTTTCTGGGGGTCGAAGTCATCCTCCAGGGTGAGGTCCTCAGCCTGATCCTGGAGAGGAGTCTCCTCGATTGCGAGATCGTCTTCCTGGAGGTCGAAGTCATCCTCCAGGGTGAGGTCCTCAGCCTGATCCTGGAGAGGAGTCTCCTCAATTGCGAGATCGTCTTTCTGGAGGTCGAAGTTATCATCCAGAGTGAGGTCCTCAGCCTGATCCTGGAGAGGAGTCTCCCCGATTGCGAGATCGTCTTCCAGAGATTCTTCCAGGGAAAGCTCATCGGCTGTATCGGGCTCAACAGGAGCGGGCGTCGCGGAAATATCGTCCGATTCATCCTCAAACTCTTCGAGCGAATCGAGATCCAGCTCAATCCTGTCAATCTGGTCTTCGGCATTTTCTTCGGTATCGTCCGTGAGCGAGTCGATATCGGCGAGTTCTTCGTCGATGTTCATCTCGGCCAGTTCGTCGATTGCAGTATCGTCTCCGTCAATGACGAAGGGGGCATCCCCGGATTCTTCCAGTGTTATCTCATCAACCGGGTGATCCAGGGATGGCGGTTCCTCCAGCTCTGGCTGGTCTTCTTCACTGTCCAGTTGAGGCTCTGCTGCGTGATGATCCGTGAGAAAATCCTCGTCCAGCTCCGCAGTTTCTCCTGCTTCCTCGGTGAACTCAGCGGTGTTCAGGATATTATCCAGCTCGTCTCCCGTGAGGGCGATCGTCTCGTCCTCCTCGTCGCCCTCCTCGAAGAAACCGGATCCCGCCTTCTCTTCCGGATCAGCTTTTCCCTGATCGGACTGACTGGGTTGATCGGACTCTTCCCGAGGAACAGGAGAAGCGGCCTCTGGAGAATCACCCCCCCGGGGAGGATCAGCTGCAACGGGGGCTCTCGCCGCGGACGCAGTCTCTTTGAGTACCGATTTCAGTTCTGCCAGTTCCTGTTTTATCGCACTCAACTCGTCCTGAATACGCTGGAAGGCATCGTGTTCCTGTTGGTCCATTGGCTTTGGTATAGCACTTCCCGAGAGATTTTGCAAATTTCCCGGAGCCTCCGCAGAGAGGTTATCCTCGTCCAGGAGAAAATCCTCCTCGTCGGGTGTTATCGTATTGGGAGGGCCATCGGGGGAGATTTCTATACCCTGTTCTTCGGGGGTGAAATTGTGGCTTTCCTGGTCCGGAAGATCCGGCTCGGAGAGGTCCTGATCCAGCTCGGGAAGATCATGATCGTCCGGGGCCGGTTCGTAGAGATCAATGTCTTCAAGACTCAGCTCTTCTATCTCGTCATCTGCACCGGGCATCATCTCGTCAAAGCCGTTTTCCCGGGCAGATTCCGGTTCTTCTTCATCCAGTTCCAGAGATCCGTCAACGTCCAGGTTCTCGTAATCCAGAGTCTCGTAGTCGTCGTCCAGGGATTCTGTGATCGAATCAAGATCAAAATCATCGGTTTCTGATTCGATGTTCCGGGCTTCCGCGTCCAGGTCCTCTTCATCCTGATCGCGTCCCTGGTCGCGGTCAAACTCTGTGCCGTCAAAGATGTCTTCTTCCGATTCCGGGGCCTGATCACCCGATTCCGGGGCCTGATCACGGGAGGTGGGAAAGGTTGTCTCGGTATCGGGTTGATCTGTCAGGCCATCCAGGTCGGGGAGGGTGCCCAGATCATTCAGATCATCAAGATCGTCAAGATCATCTCCCAGGTCAGCAAAGGGATCTCTTCCGTCCGGGGGATCGCCTATGCCTAGGTCGTCAAGGGAAATCAGATCATCCTCTTCTGCTGAAATCTCTTCCGGATCCTGGTTCTGGCTTCTTCCCGGGGATGATTCCCCGAAAGGGGGCTCATCATCGAGGGAGGGGGGGAAGTCATCGAGGTTTGCCAGATCCCCCAGATCATCGAAATCGTCGGCTCCGGGAGGATCGTCAAAACCATCCAGGTCTCCCAGATCGCCCAGCAATGAGGGATCGAAGGCATCTTCTTCTGTTTCGAGAACCTCTTCCGGTCCCGCCTTGACCCACACGCCATAGCGTTCAAAGTCCTGATCCAGGATGTCTTTTTCTTTTTGCTTGCTCATACGTTTCCGCTCCCGGCCGGAGATATTTCCATTCTATCCTATTGTCGGTATTTCGAGGGGATTATTAAGCGTGAAATTATGCCGGCTTTTCATCTTTTTTCAGGTTCATCGTCGAATTCCGGGGAATGCGTGACGGATGCGAAGGAAGAAATATTCGTCGTCCCGGAAGCCATAGGCGACCCGTTTGATCACCTTGATCTTGTTGTTCATACCTTCGAGAACACCGGTATTCAGCCGGTA